>JAOUOQ010000063.1 GCA_029880275.1 Candidatus Aminicenantota bacterium
CTACATGGACAAACTTTTTGCCACTGCCCTTGGTCTCGAACTGAACCACTCCATCAGTCAGCGCGAAGATAGTATAGTCTTTTCCCAGTGAAGTGTTGGTTCCCGGTCTGAATTTGGTTCCCCGCTGGCGGATAATAATTGAGCCTCCGGTCACTGTCTGACCACCAAAGCACTTCACTCCCAGGCGCTTGGAGGCGCTATCTCGACCGTTTCGGCTGCTCCCCTGTCCTTTTTTGTGTGCCATAAGCTTTCCTTTCTTTCAATAATTCGCTTATAAGTCCTTACCAAAGGGGGACCCTTCCCCTATAAGAGGGAAGCTATGCCACAATCTGTTCGATACGCACCAGGCTGTGCCACTGCCGATGCCCTCTCGTCCGGCGATACCCCTTGCGTCGCTTTTTTTTGAAGACAATAACCTTCTTGTCCTTCTCTTCACTTACTACAGAGCCGATAACCTTGGCGTTTTTCACCAATGGATTCCCCACCTTGACCTCTTTATCATCGGTGCATACCATAAAGACATCGGTGAACTCAACCTTTTCTCCCACCCCCTGAGGTAGTTTCTCTAACTTGATCACATCACCAACAGAGATTTTATACTGCTTACCGCCCGAGCTTACAACCGCATACACCCTTTATAACCTCCTTAATTAAAAGAGTAATCTTATAACATAAAGCAGAGAATTTGTCAATCTATACCCTATAAACATCATAAAGAAAAATTAGTCCCACTCCCCTCCTCTACCTATTATATTCAATTTCTGTTATTATTATAGGATAATTTGTTGAGAAATGCAAGGGTTTCTTATGTAAAGAGAAGAATATTATGCCCAGGTTGAATCTTATTGATTTATTAGAATCTCTGTGATATATTTAATATCAAAATGGGGAGTTCAATGACTTTACCGGTTGAGAGAGAACCTACCTCAGAGGAGCTTATTGAACTGGGGAATAGGTATGACCTTGAAGGGAGATGGGATGAGGCAATTGATGCTTATTCTCAAGCGATAAAGCTTGCCCACCTCAAAGAGGAGAAACATACCATAGCCGAAGCCTTGCGGTTGACGGGAAATATGCAATTCAAAAAGAATGAGTGGGGTGATGCCCTTGAAAGCTTCCAGAAGAGCCTGGAACACTTTCAAAGCCTCAATGCCTCTCGCGGCACCGCCTATTCCATGAACAGCATTGGCAACATATATCTGGAGAAAGGGGAATGGGAGCTGGCTAAAAAATACTACCTTAAGTCGTTAGCGCTTGCCCGGAGAATTCGCGACTTCAAGATGGAGGGGATGATTTATAACAATCTGGGCGTAATGGCAATGTTCCAGGGGTTAATACAGCAAGCCATTGCTCGCTACCAGCGGAGCTTATTCTACTACGAGAAAGCGGGGTATAAAAAAGGTATGGGGGAAACCTATCTTAATATCGGGATCTGCCATACCAATCTGGGAGATTTTGAGAAATCGGACGAATTCCACCGCAAAACCCTCGAGATTGCCCAGGAGTTAGGTGATGTTTATCTGCAATCGAAAATCTACCTTCATTGGACGGAAGTGGCTCTGGAGATGGCCAACCTGGATTTCGCCCGGGAACTGTGCGACCAGGCTTTTGAGTTTTCCAGCCAGCTGAAGGATCAGCTGGATATCGCCCAGGCTTTTCAGCACTACGGTAAGATATACCGCATGATGAGGAAGTTCGCTTTATCGAAAAAGCACTTTGAGGAGAGCATCAAAATCTGTCAGCAATACGATGGGCTGCAGGTGTTGGCTGAGGACTATCGTGAGCTTGCCTTGTTATATAGAGACCAGGAGGACAACCGCAACGCCCTGGAATTGCTGGGTCAATCATTTGAGCTATTCCACCAACTCAAGGCGAGAAAAGATGTAAGGGATGTCAACCAGAAGATAGAGGAGCTGGAAATGATATATGTCAATACCGCTAAATCGATGGGTGCGGCAGTGGAAATCAAAGACACTTACACCTTTGGACATTCCAAAAGAGTTGCCTATTACGCCTTGCAATTGAGTCGGAAGCTGAATCTCAGTCTGTCACAGATAAAGGCTATTCTCACTGCTGCGTTCCTGCACGACCTGGGCAAGGTAAAGATTAAGCGGAGGATTCTGCTGAAGAATGGTCGCCTCACACCCCTCGAATATGAGGCTATTAAGCTCCACTCGGCTTTGGGAGTGCGGATGATAGATACCCTCAACTTCCCCTGGGATATAAAACCCCTTATCCTCCATCATCATGAAAAATACGATGGCACTGGCTACCCCAACGGGCTCAAGGGTGAAAAAATACCTCTGGGAGCTCGCATCATCGGTATCGCAGACTTCTTCGATGCCTTGACCACCGTCCGCCCCTACCGTCCTGCCTGGAGCGTTGCCGATACTATTGAGGAGATGAACGACCAAATGAATGGTGCCTTCGACCCTCAGCTAATACCGGTGTTTGTAGAGCTGGTAAAAGACATTATCCCCAATCAAAATGTTGAGACCCTGACCTTTGAAACCGACTTTTCTGACCTCTGGAGTACCACCTCCTCGGTGATTGATTAGCTCCCTCATCAAAGAATATTATTGCCAAAATCGACCACTTGCATCACCATAGGCGCTATACTCAATGCACATCAGGGGACGCCCTTTCATAATTGCCACTCCTCTGAATAGAAGCATCGGCAGATACAATCTGTTGATTTATCTTACTCTTCATGTTATAATTAACGGGCATTATTTTGGACTGCAAGGAGAGAAAGATGAAGAAAGATATTCATCCCCCTTACTATGAGGTCACAGTCATCTGCGCCTGTGGGGAGACATTCAAGACACGCTCCACTAAAAAGGAGCTTCAGGTGGAGATATGCTCCAAGTGCCACCCCTTTTTCACCGGGAAGCAGAAGCTGGTCGACTCCAGCGGTAGAGTGGAACGCTTCCAGAAAAAATATGCCTCTAAAACCGGGAAGGATAAGAAATAAGCTTCCCAGCACTCCTGGCAAAGAGGTTTTACTTTAATAGTGCATTCGGCTGACCGGCTGAAGGTAAAGTGAGTTGCTCCTGGGTCAGAGAGGTTACAGAGGCAAAAAGGGAGCGACAATAGACAATGTTTGATAGACTTGACTCCATTGAGAAGAGATTTAAGGAGCTGGACAGTCTTCTGGTTCAGCCAGAGGTGATATCCAATCCCAAAAAATACAAGGAGATATCTAAGCTCCATGCCGAACTCTCCCCCGTCGTTGAGAAATACCGCACATATAAGAAGGTATTAGGTAGCATTGAGGAGAATAAAAAGATATTGGCAGAGGCTAAAGAAGATGAAGAGCTGCAGCAACTGGTGGAGGAGGAACTTGGGGAGTTGGAGGAGAAAAAAGAAAAGCTGGTCAATGAGCTTAAACTCCAGTTGATTCCCAAAGATCCCAATGATAAGAAAAATGCCATCATGGAGATTAGGGCGGGAACCGGAGGTGAGGAAGCATCCCTCTTCGCCCAGGAAATTTTCCGAATGTACAGCCGCTACGCCGAAAATCGTGGGTGGAAAGTAGAAGTGACCTGCCTTCACCCCACCGGTGTTGGCGGGCTCAAGGAAGCCATAGCAATAATCGAAGGAAAAGGGGCATACAGCCGCCTTAAATACGAAAGCGGAGTGCACCGGGTGCAGCGGGTTCCCATAACTGAGGCAAGCGGGAGGATTCACACCTCGGCGGTAACCGTAGCCGTCCTTCCCGAAGCAGAGGATGTCGATATCCAGCTCGACGAGAAACAACTGCGGATAGACCGCTTCTGCTCCTCGGGTCCCGGCGGGCAGAGTGTAAATACAACCTATTCAGCGGTGCGCATCACCCACATCCCCACCGGGCTGGTGGTCACCTGTCAGGATGAGAGGTCCCAGCACAAAAACAAAGCCCGCGCCCTGCGGGTGCTTCGCTCCCGGCTGTACGACCTCGCCCTCCAGGAGCAAAGGGAGTCTATTGCCAAAGAGAGAAAAAATCAGGTTGGTACCGGTGACCGGAGCGAGAAAATTCGCACTTACAACTTCCCCCAGACGAGAATCACTGACCACCGCTTAGGTCTGACCCTCCATCGTCTGGAGGAGGTGCTCAACGGGGACCTCGATCCCCTCATCGAAGCCCTGACCACCCACTTTCAGGCAGAGAAGCTGAAAAAAGAGGTAGAGGCTTAACCCTTGGCTTTTGTACGGCCTATGTATCCATCCACTTCACTCAGGAAGATACCATTGGACCCACAGCAAAACCTCAGCCTCAGCCCCCGTAGAATCGGTCAGCTCATCTGCGAGGGAGAGGCTTTTTTCTCCCGGAAGGGCATCCATCCCGGCAGGCTTACTGCAGAACTCCTGCTGGCCAAGGTATTACAATGCGACCGACCAATCCTCTACCATCGGATAGACGAGGAGGTAGCAAAAGCCTCCATGGAGGAGTTTTATAGGCTGCTGAAGAAGCGAGGAAGCCATTATCCCCTTCAATACCTCACCGGGCATCAGGAGTTCTGGTCGCTGGACCTACTGGTGAGCCCCGGGGTCTTTATCCCCCGACCCGATACCGAGGTGCTGGTGGAAGCGGTCATCCGGCACAACACCTCGCCCAACCCCCTGATAGTAGACCTGGGTACCGGTTGTGGAAATATCGCCATTGCCCTGGCTTCTGAGATACCCCGCTGTCAGATATACGCAGTAGATATATCCCCCCATGCCCTGAAAGTGGCCAGGAGAAACGCCCACAGACATCGGGTGAGCGACCGAATTGTATTTGTTGAGGGGGACCTCTTTACTCGGTTAGAGCATTTAGGGCTCCATCACAGGATAGACTGGGTGGTCTCTAACCCTCCCTACATAACCGAGAGCCAGTTGAACAGCCTGCAGCCGGAGGTTAAAAGATACGAACCTCCCCTCTCCTACCGGGCGCCAGGAGGGGGGCTTCACATATATCAGAGGATAATCACAGAATCAGAGGGCTTTCTGCGGGAGGAGGGGCATCTGGCAGTTGAGGTCGGAGCAGGACAGCACCAGAAGATAGCAGCCCTTTTTGCGCAGAGAAGTCATTGGAAAGTCATTGAAATGAGAGCCGACCTCGGGAGTATCCCCCGGACGTTGGTAGCTCGCTTCTGTCCACTCCATAAAGGATAGATTGAAGATAGTAATCTCATTGTTGCCAGCATGAAGAAGGTAAAAATTGTCGGAGGAGCCCCCTTAGAGGGGAAGGTGGAGATCGCCGGAGCCAAGAACGCCGCCCTCCCCTGCCTGGCTGCTGCGCTGCTGACTGATGAGCCGATCACCCTTCATAACATACCCCAGGTTACCGATGTCTCCACCACGCTCAAGCTCCTCGGCCATTTAGGGGCAACTGCCACCTTCTCCTCACCTCGCACCATTGAAGTATCCCTGCCCAAGATTAAATCCTACATCGCCCCCTATGAGATGGTGAAGACCATGAGGGCTTCGGTTCTGGTGCTCGGACCCTTGCTCAGCCGCCACGGCTATGCCCTGGTATCCCTTCCCGGGGGGTGCGCCATCGGAGCTCGCCCCATTGACCTGCATCTTGAGGGTCTCAGTAAGCTGGGTGCTCGCATCGAGCTCAAGCACGGCTATGTGGAAGCCTCCTGCCGCAGACTGAAAGGAGCGGAGATTTATATGGATACCGTAACCGTGACCGGCACAGAGAACCTGCTGATGGCTTCCATCCGGGCTGAGGGGGACACCGTGCTCAAGAACTGTGCCCTCGAGCCCGAGGTCACCGACCTGGCGAATCTGCTGGTAAAGATGGGAGCGCAGATTGAGGGGATAGGGACCAGCATCCTCAAGGTCAGGGGGGTGGATAGGCTTCACAGCGCCGCCCATACCATCATCCCCGACCGGATAGAGGCAGGCACTTACATTATGGCGGGGGCGCTCTCGGGGCGGGAGCTTGAGATAGAGGGATGCAATCCGCAGCACCTGGTTGCCCTGACCGATAAGCTCCTGCAAGCCGGGGCAAACCTCAGGGTGGAGGGGGACTCCATCTGGGTTAGAGGGGGGAATAAATTAAACCCTGTGGATGTAAAGACCTCCCCCTACCCGGGCTTCCCCACCGATATGCAAGCTCAGTTTATGACCCTGATGACCCAGGCTGAGGGGGTGAGCATCATTACCGAGACCATCTTTGAGAACAGGTTCCTCCATGTAGCCGAGCTGGACCGGATGGGCGCCCGCATCAAGATCGACAACCACAGCGCGGTGATCATGGGAGGGACCCGACTGAGTGGTGCTCGGGTGATGGCCACCGACCTCAGAGCCAGCGCCTCTCTTATCCTCGGGGGGCTGGTCGCCTCGGGGGAGACGGTGGTGGAGAGGGTCTATCACCTCGACCGTGGTTATGAGAGGATTGAAGAGAAGCTTAAAAAAGTGGGTGCTAAAATCGAACGGATAGACGATGACTGAATGCCCTTTTTGCCAGATAATAGCCGGACAGAGAAAAGCCTCCATCATCTACGAAGACCCCAGAGTAGTAGCCTTCCGGGACGTCAATCCCCAGGCTCCCATCCATATATTGATCGTCCCCACCAAACACATCAGCAGTCTCAATGAGATAGAGACGGAGGACCACGAGCTGCTCGGCTATCTGCTGGATGTCGCCCGCTCTATCGCTGAAAAAGAAGGGATTAATGAAGAGGGCTATCGTCTGGTGCTGAACTGCCAGGAGAAGGCGGGGCAGTCCATCTTCCACCTTCACTTCCATCTGCTGGGAGGAAGAAGAATGGGGTGGCCTCCGGGATAGGTATCCCACCCCACCACCCCACCCCCCAATAATCTATCCTGACCTCCCTGGAAGCTACCACTACTGCTTATCAGGCTAACTAACTTAAAAGCACGGGGTATTAGCATGTGAAAAGCGCGATTTTTTAAATACTGAAAAAGAAATGGCCTTTGCTTTTTAATATTTTTTTGTCTTATTTTTGTGTGCCCTCCTAACAGATTGCTCCTACAATAATTATCTCCCAATATTTTCAAAAGATTAGCACGAGGGGTTCTAATCAATAAATAATAATCTGCGGCCTGCCAGTTTTCTCCCATCATTTGACCAAAGAGGAAAAATTAAAGAAAAGTATCACTCTGAGTCTGGTGTTGACCTCCGCTCATTATAAACATGAAATTTCATTGAATTTTGCTCTTGACAAAAAAGAAATCCATTGGTAAACTGAAAATGCTTATTGCTCTAAGGAGGCGGTTAAAAGGAAAATTGGCTTTAAGGGAGCCGTAGTCTCTATGAAGTCTTTAACAGCCATACTAAGTGTAGCCATTATTCTCCTTTTCTGTGCGGCAGACCTTTCTGCCCAGGAGAAGGAGGATGATAAGAGGCTGGAGATAACCGGTTATTTCGGAGCAGGAGGTAGAGCCAGAGAAGGGCAGTTTCGATCATATTCTACTACTCATTTCGTTGGGCTGGGGCTGGAATACTATCTATCCCCCCGTATCGCCTTAGAGGGTGAAATTAATTATCTCCCGAACATAGCATCCGTGTCTGGTGGTGCGCCCTGGGGGAGGTCTGATTTAATTATTACAAAGGATGAAAAGTATCGCCTCCTATGGGGTATCAACTTATTGTTCTATTTCGATCGCCTCAAAATTATAAAAAGACCTGCTATTAGGTTATATTTGAGCGCGGGAACGGGTTATCAGTATGACCGTGTGGAATTCAATGTTGTTTCCCTTACCAATCTGGAACAGTATAAATATGGATATGCGGAATTTGCGTTTCAATGGATTAGCATTGGTGCTGGTTTAAAGGTGAATATCATAGATGGCCTGGCAGTAAGGCTGTTGTATAAAATAAACCGATTTGGTGGAGAAGGGCTGCAAACTAACAGATTAGTAATAGGATTAAGTTATAGATTTTAAACAAAACCTTTTTAAAGAAAGGAGCCTAAGATGAAGGGACTGACTAAAGCCATGGTAATTGGGGTTTTGGCTATCGCTTTTCTCTCCATTTTCACCCCCAAAAATTCACCTATTGTTGGTCGGATGTACTGCGATGTGTATTTCGTAATGCAGAACAAGGAAAGGCACTGTTACGGCCCTGTGGATACGGAATGTGGATGGCCAGATCCGCCTTGGCATAACCAACCATGGGGGAATTGGGGGGTGGACTCCAATGTGGGGAGAAAAATTGATGACCATCAATTTCAGGGTTGGTATCCAGAAGATGGATGGCTCCAATGGAACAGCTGCACAGAGGGTGATTATGCTCCTCCAGATTGCCGCTATTATAATGCAGCATCGTGCACTCAACAGCATACAACCACAGGAGAAAACATTTATGGAGCGGGAAGCCGTAGGTATGAGATTCCACAATGGGCATGGATGGATGGGTGAAAGTACCTAAACGGTACGATTCTCACCGTGAGTGGGAATTATATTAAGGTCTATGAATTAGACCCACTTGATTGGGATGAACATGTGGATACATTATATTACCCTAACTGCAGCGTCGCATTGGAATGTAATGGTGTAGAGAACTGCACAGGGAGCTCATCCTGGAAAAATGAAAATGGTCACCAATTTGGGTGTATAAACGCAATGATAAAACTAAAAATAGACTATATACAGCTAGTAGAAACACCTTAAAGAGGAGGGAAATTGAATTGCGAAGGAGAAAAATTATATTCAGGTCAGGATTATTTTATGTAATGATGGGGAGTCTTCTTCTTTTAATTATCCTGATGTTGTGGGGTGGAGGAGCTGCATCTTCCTGGCAAAGCAGGGGGACCATATCAGGCAAGGTGTATGATGCCCGCAGTGGTGAAGCCATAGAAGGAGTGGTAATAGAGATAGAGCCCGGCAGTGCGGCAGAGGATGATGAGCTCATCACCCTGCCCGTCTCTACCGATTCCTCGGGCTCCTTTCAGTTAACCTCCCTCTACGATGTGGTCATCCTCACCATCAAAGCCGATGGGTATGCCGTTCAAAGGTGCGTGCTCAGGTTCACCAAATCAGACAG
>JAOUOQ010000339.1 GCA_029880275.1 Candidatus Aminicenantota bacterium
AGTCAGGGTCACCCTGCAAGCCCTGGCGGCTGTTCTGGGCGGCACCCAATCCCTGCACACCAATTCGCGGGAAGAGGCACTGGCTCTCCCCTCGGAGGAATCGGTTCAGATTGCCCTGCGCACCCAGCAGATCATAGCTCACGAGTCGGGAGTAGCCAACACGGTCGACCCCCTGGGGGGCTGTTATCTCATTGAGCGGCTTACCTCCGAGATAGAAAGCAAAGCGATGGAATATATCGAGAGAATCGACCAGGTGGGTGGTTCTCTGAAAGCCATTGAGGCGGGGTTCTTCCACAGGGAAATCCAGGAGAGTGCCTATCGCTACCAGAAAGAGATAGAGGAGGGCAGGCGGGTCGTGGTGGGAGTCAATAAGTACAGCACGGAGGAAAAGGCTCCTTTTCAGCTTCTCACTATTGACCCCAGAGTGGAGAAGGAGCAGATCGAGCGCCTCCGCAAACTTAAGCAGGAGCGCGACAGCAACCTGGTAGCCCGCTCTCTGGATGAGGTAGAGCGAGCAGCCAGGGGTGAGCAAAACCTCATCCCACCCATTCTCCAGGCGGTAGAAGCTTACGCCACAGTGGGGGAGATCTCTGATTGTTTAAGAAAGGTCTTTGGTGTCTATCAGGAGCCGGCTATTATATGATAATTGACAGAGAGGCTATCCTGGGAGCGCATCATTGACAGGGAGAAAGAGGAAATGTCGCCAGAGGTGCTTCAGGTCAATAACCTGAAGACCTATTTTTACCTCAGCCAGGGTGTGGTGCGAGCGGTTGATGGAGTGAGCTTTTCCGTCAGAGAGGGGGAGAGCCTGGGATTGGTGGGGGAGTCGGGATGTGGCAAAACGCTCACCGCTCTCTCCATCATGAGATTGGTGCCCCCTCCTGGCAAGCTCATAGCCGGGGAGGTCAGTTTTCTGGGAAGGGATTTAGTGAGCTTATCTGAGAAGGAAATGCAGAGGGTGAGAGGTAAGGAGATAGGGATGGTTTTTCAGGAGCCGATGACTTCCTTGAATCCTGTCTATACCGTCGGCGAGCAGATTTCAGAGGTCATCTCCTTCCATCAGGGGAGAGGTCGGAGGGAGGCTCAGAAGGCAGCCGTCAGCTGGCTCCGATTGGTAGGTATAAGCGACCCGGATAAGATGGTCTCCTTCTATCCTCACCAGCTCAGTGGAGGGATGAGGCAAAGGGTGATGATAGCCATTGCCCTCTGCTGTTACCCTCGCTTGCTCATTGCTGACGAGCCAACCACTGCTCTTGATGTGACTATCCAGGCTCAGATTATCAACCTGCTGGGAGAGCTGAGGAAGGAGTTGGGCATCGCCCTCCTGCTTATTACTCATGACTTAGCAGTAGTGGCTGAAGTGGCTGACAGGGTGGTGGTGATGTATGCAGGAAGGGTGGTCGAAGAGGCGTCGGTGAGCTCGCTTTTCAATTCCCCCGGACATCCCTATACCCGGGGGCTGATAGACTCTGTCCCTCGATTTTCTCCCTCCAGAGGAATGAAGGGTAAGAAAAAATTGAAAGGGATTGAGGGGATGGTGCCCGACCTGCTGCATCTCCCCTCTGGCTGCAGCTTCCACCCGCGCTGCCCTCAGCGGGTTGCCCTGTGCGAGCGGGAAATCCCCTCGCTATTCCAGGTTAACAAGGAGCAACGAGTGAGCTGTTTCCTCTATGGGAGCCAGTCAGTATCAGCGGGTGAGCCAACAGGGGCTTATGACTGAGAGAAAAGCATTGCTGACGGTGAGTAGTCTGAAGAAGTATTTTGTCAGCAAAGGGGGTCTCCGTTTATCCCGAGAGCAGTATATCCGGGCAGTGGACGATATAAGCTTCCACATCCTTGAAGGGGAGACCTTCGGGCTGGCGGGAGAATCAGGATGCGGCAAGACCACTACCGGAAGATGCATTGTGGGGCTGGAGGTGCCCACTGCGGGGGAAATTTACTTTCGCGGCAAAAGCGTAGCCGGAGCCGACAAAGGATATCCACCGGAGCTTAGAAAGGAAATGCAGATGATATTCCAGGACCCCTTCGCCTCTTTGAACCCCAGGATGAAGGTGGGGGAGGCCATTGCCGAGCCGATGACGGTTCATAATTTAGCCCGGGGGAAAGAGAGGGAAGAGAAGGTTGCCGAGCTTATGTCCCTGGTAGGTCTGGAGCCCAAGGCAAAGGAGCAATACCCCCATCAGTTTAGCGGGGGTCAGCGACAACGGGTCGGTATCTCGCGAGCGCTGGCGTCTGCTCCCAGCTTAATCATAGCTGATGAGCCGGT
>JAOUOQ010000340.1 GCA_029880275.1 Candidatus Aminicenantota bacterium
AAAGGGTCAAGCTTATGGTCGCCATGGACGATTAAGGTCTCCAAACTCTCTTTACGATGCTCCAAAATAATCCTCCTTTAAGATATATAAAGACATCCCCTTACTCCGTTAATTACATTAAAATTAGCTGTCATAATTCACTGTGGAAGGTTCTCCTGAGATATACACCATCGGTGTATCATTATTTCTGACACGGGTTCTCGCCATGCTCACACAGGCTCTCCCCGCCTTCCAGCTCCCCTTTGAGGAGCTTCTCTATCACCTCATCCAGCTTTCCCGATACTCCCACTACGGTCTCAATCCCCTGCTGAGTGAAGAGGCTCTGGGCACGAGGCCCCATACCCCCGGTAATTACGCAAGTGACCCCTCGTTCAGCCAGAAAGCCGGGGAGAAAGCCCGGCTGGTGTCCGGGGCTGTCGATGAGCTCCCTGGTAAGCACCTTGTCTCCCTCAATCTCCACCAGGGTATAATGGGGGCATCTGCCAAAGTGGGCACTGACATAGTCGCTTTCAGTGGATATGGCAATCTTCATTGTTTTCATCCTTTTGCCTGACACTCTCCTGTATGGGGAGTGATGATTTTAGAAATCATTCTTTACTTCTTTTCCTTTCCGGGGGCAGATTTGGGGGAGCTTTTTCTTTAGTCTTCTGGATGATAATCTTCACTATCTGCTTAAATGCTTTGGCAACCTCGTTTTTGGGCTTTTTCACCAGGGCGGGAATACCTTCATCGCATGATTCCACCACCGAAGGGTCGATAGGGATGCTTCCTAAAAATGGCTCCCCCATCTCCTCTGCTATTCTCTTTCCACCCCCGCATTTAAACAGGTCGGTGCGCTTCCCGCAGTGGGGGCAGATGAAGCCGCTCATATTTTCTACAATCCCTAACACCGGCATATTGACCTGACGGCAAAAGGTAATCGCTTTTCGTATATCGGTGAGAGCGACATCCTGGGGGGTGGTGATTACCAGGGCTCCATCAGCATCCTCAATCAGCTGGCACACGCTCAGGGGTTCGTCCCCGGTTCCCGGGGGGGAGTCGACAATCAAGTAGTCAAGCTCGCCCCAATCAACATCCCTGAGAAACTGCTTGATGAGCGCCATCTTCAGCGGTCCCCGCCATATCACCGCATCCGCCTCCTTCCGCAAGAAGAAGCCGATGGACATCACCTTGAGATTGGGTGAGTAGTAGACCGGCTGAAGATTCCCCTCCGAGCCTCCGACCTGCCCCCACTCGATACCCAGCATTTTGGGGATGTTGGGTCCGTGGATGTCGATATCCATCAGACCCACTTTAAACCCCTTCTCTGAGAGAGCGAAAGCGATGTTGGTGGCTACAGTGCTTTTGCCCACCCCTCCCTTTCCGCTTAGCACGAGGAGCTTATGCTTGATTTTGCCCAGTCTTTTCTTTAAAGCTTCCTTCTCCTTCCACTGCTCCAGAGCGTCATCCGCATGCTGCGAATTGTTCTCCTTTTTCATAACCTGCGCCCCTCCTTTTCTGTGTTAACAGCGCTGACTTTCCAGCTTGCCCCGCACACGGCTTATTAGTTCCCAATATTATAACAGGAAAACCATCTCATAGCATCCCGAAATGCGGTCCCACCGATGGCTCGGTGATTTCGGTAAGCTGCCCCTTCTGGAAGTGGTCTATGACATCCTTAATCCGACCGGATGCTCCGGTGAACACTCTGACTTTTGCTGCCCTCAGGCTCTGAAAGGCATTGGGACCACAATTGCCGGTGATTACCACCGTAGCCTTCTGGTCAGCGATCAGTTGAGCGGCGGAGATGCCGGCTCCGCCTCCTGTTTGAGCGGCTTCGTTGGACAAAGCCTCCCACTCCATAGTATCCGGGTCAACAATGATAAAATAGGCGCAGCGTCCGAATCGTGGGTCCACCTCTGAATCGAGCGTGTTTCCCTTAGAGCTTATGGCAATCTTCATCGCCAAACCTCCTTTTAAGATGGAATCCCCCTTTTTCCGCCAATTTAGTGCTTCAACCTGGGGGATTATTAAGCTACCTGGTGCAGCACCGTTTGGGGTCGTGGCAAGGGTTGGTCATACCGCAGCACTCAGAGCCTGAGGGAGAGGCGTTCTTCTTCATTCTCACGCTTGCCGGCACGGAGAGAATTTTCTCCATCTTTTCACTCCCGCAGTGGGAGCATTTCGCCTGCCGGCTGCCGGTCACCCCGACGAGCAGCTCCGAGACCTTACCGCAATCCCAGCACCTGTATTCATAAATGGGCATAATCTCACTCCTTTGAAGCC
>JAOUOQ010000064.1 GCA_029880275.1 Candidatus Aminicenantota bacterium
ACTGACGGTGTGATCAGTACTATCATACTGTCTCTGATTTTTTTCACAATGGGATTGTCATCAACAGCCAGGCGATAAGCCAACTCCATAGAACACTCAGCAGCACCACTTTCACCAGAATGGAGATTGCCGGTCAGCCAATAAATGGGCTTTGCCTGAGCAATGATAGCCTCTGCCTCCTGCTCTGTCTTCACCTGCCGAGGGTCAGCCAGCTTAGCCATGAGGTCCTTGTATTTCTGCAGGTTCCTCATAGTCTCACTGGCCGCTACGGCTACCACGACCATCTCCCGCCCCTCAGAGGTCTTGCCTATGGCGAAAACCTCAACATTGGGTGATGCCTTAGCCAGGGCTTTCATATACTTCAGGATGTCTGCATAGTAGGTCAATTTTCCTGGCGCACCGGCGATATAGCCCAACACATCCTTAGGTGTGGGCACTCCTTCAACCCTGGGAAGATAGCTTGTCAAGGGGCTGAGAAATTCCGGCTTAGTAGTGGCCTCCTTGATTAAGCGCGTGTACTCCTCGTCCACCGCTTGGTCAGTAGCACTGCTTTGAGCCAATATCGGCAAGCAGAAAAAGAGCACAGTGAAGAGGACCAATATGGGGGCAAATAATGTTTTAGAGAAGCTCACTTTAGAACGCATATTACACCTCCTGTTTTTAAAGTGTTACTGATTTTACTTTAAGCGGACAAGCTTTTAGATTTCCCCCTCTTTCTATTACCATACTTTGATTATTTGTGTCAATAAAATTTCTGCAAGGAAAAGCTCTATTCCCTTATAACATTGATTGCCAATTGAAAGGGAACGAAAAATGGAAATGTGTGCCGAAAAAAATTATATTTATTATATATTTAATTAAAGACATAAATAACATCTGGCTATTATCACTAAAATACCAAATCATTTAGCACCATATTCCGTTATTTTTTGTTTTACAATTATGTGATAATCAGTTAAATTTTTTATTGACTGATATATAATATGCTTTTTTAGCAAGTAGTTTAACGGCAATTCTCCCTGCAGAAGCGATTGAATATTCTTTTTGAGCCTGTACCAAGCTCTTCCTCCTGGTTGATGGCCAGTTGCCGTAAAAAGCTGAACTGAAAGGGAGCTTTAGGGTGTTCAAAGAATGGCTAATGGGGAAACCTGAAAATAGATGCACTAAGGGTATACACATATTATTAACCATTCTTACAAATGGGAGGCTACCATGAGGAGGCTACTAACTTCAGGCATTTTTGTAGTGTTTTGTTTTTTAACAGTAACCATTTTGGCGCAGGTGCCTCAGCTGCTGAACTATCAGGGGAGGTTGACCGATGATGCGGGAATACCGATTATTACCACTACCACCTTGAGGTTCAGCCTCTATCAGGGAGGGGATGCCGCCACCCCGGGCAGTGGCACCCTGTGCTACCAGGAGGATGCCTCGGTCACCCCGGATGACAACGGGGTGTTCAGCTATCTCATCGGCTCGGGGACGGTCATCTTCGGCACGCTGGATTCCACCGTCTTTCAGACCGCCAGCCCGGTCTATCTGGAGATAGCCATTGACCCTGCGGGTGCCAATGAGACCCTTCTTCCCCGCAAGCAGATAGTCACCGTGGGTTACAGCTTCAAGTCTGAGCTGGCAGACGATGCCGATACCGTGGATGGTCAGGAGGCTTCGGCTTTCGCCCCGGTGGTGCATAATCACGACCCGGATTATGTAAACGAGGGGCAGACTGATTCCGTCAACAGCGCAATGATAGTGAACGGGACTATTGTGGATGCTGATATTAATGCGGGGGCAAACATCGCTGGCTCCAAGATTGACCCCACTGGTTTAGATGCCGACCTACTGGATGGGAAGGATTCCGAGGCTTTTGTGCATACCGCAGGTGACGATATGACCGGTACCCTTACTATTAACACTTCATCTTCAAAAGCATTAACTGGCACAACTTCAAACACAAGCGGAATTGGCGTTTATGGAAAAGCCTCTGCCACCGGCGGCACCAATTATGGAGTATATGGTAAAAGCGATAGCTACGACGGTCGGGGCGTTTATGGGCAGGCGCCTGCTATTGGCGTTTATGGGTTCGCTTCTTACGCCAGCGGATCCACTTATGGGGTATATGGTCGAAGCGATAGCGCCTACGGTTCTGGCGTTTTTGGGTATGCCACTGCCGCTAGTGGTTACAATTATGGGGTATTTGGAAGAAGCGATAGCCTCGAAGGACGGGGTGTTTATGGTTTTGCCACTTCCTCCGGCTACATCAATTATGGGGTATATGGTGAAAGCTGGAGCACCGAGGGATATGGGGTTTACGGAATTAACACTGCCGGTGGGTATGTTGGCTATTTCGATGGCAAGGTTCATGTAACCGGGGACTTTACCGTTGGAGGTGCTAAGACCTGCGTGCAGCCGATTGATAATGGAAAAAAGGTGCTGCTTTATGCCATGGAAAGCCCGGAGATATGGTTTGAGGACTTCGGCAGCGCACAACTGGTCAACGGGCAGGCAGTGGTGCCCATAGAGAAGATCTTTGCCCAGACAGCCAACATTGAAATGGGCTACCTTATCTTCCTCACCCCTATCGGAGAATGCAATGGTTTATACATCTCTAGAAAAGATAAAAACTCCTTTGAGGTGCGGGAGCTGGGGGGCGGGACCTCCAACATCTCCTTCAACTACCGCATTGTCGCCAAGCGCAGGGGGTATGAGGAGGTAAGGTTTGAGGAGTTCACCGAGCCTGAACAGCCACCCGAGCAACCAAATCTCCCCATAGCGCCAAAAGAAACCAAGCTTAAGCAGCCCCAGAGCCAGAAACCTTAGAGTTCGGGCCGCCTTGCAATAAAAATGATGTGAGGATTAGAGGAGATAAACAGAGAAATTTTTATCCAGAAGCCTATTTTAAGACGAAGATTAAGGCGTTGAAGTAATTAGCCCTCGACAAAAAGCCTGTTAATTTTCCACCACTATGGGAATGGTAAGCCTTTGCTCACCATGGACTTTATGGAGGTGTAGTTTTTAACTACAAAGCCCCTTTACCCCTTAATTTCCTTTAATTCAATGAGCACCCCATGGCAGCTGGCAGGGTGAAGAAAAGCCACCCTTGCTCCCTCTGCCCCCTGGCGGGGAACCTCATCTATTAACCGCACCCTCTTACGCTTCAGCTCTCTGAGGCTTTCCTCGAGGTTGGGAACCTGGAAACAGAGGTGATGGATACCTTCCCCCCTTTTAGCAATAAACTTTCGGATGGGCGATTGCTCATCGGTCCCCTCAATTAACTCTATGGTCTCCGACCCCAGGGAGAGGAAGGCAACCCTGACTCTCTGCGCCTCCACAACCTCGATTTTTGTCAAACTCATCCCCAGGCGGTCCCTGTAAAAAGGAAGAGCCTCCTCCAAGCTGTTCACAGCTATGCCGATATGGTTAAGTTTACTCAACATATTTCATGCTCACACTAAAGTTTGGCATCTCGGAGAATCTCTTCCGCAGCAGTGTAAGGGTCTATCTTTCTTTCAGCAATTTTGCGAATGTACTCATCCTTTTTTTTCTGGCTGAGGTCTCCATAATAAATTTTCTCCACGGTGTATTGCTTTATAATCTCCTGCAGCCTCCGCTCGCTCCGCTCCAGTCTTTTCTTTTTGCTTGTCTCCGAGTGCAGAAAAAACTGATGGTAAGATTCTATCTGGTGCATTAGCTCTTCAATCCCCTGACCTTTCACCGCTGTGGTTTTCACAATTATCGGCTTCCAGCCCTGACCGGTGTCAAATTGCTCCCACATCAGCCGGAGCTCCCCTTCTATTCTCTCATATCCACCCTTGTCAATTTTATTGATGACCAGGATATCAGCTATCTCTATTATCCCGGCTTTAATAGCCTGAATGTCGTCCCCCAATTCCGGCGACAGGACAACGATGCTCCCATGTGCCAGGTTAACTATGTCCACCTCAGCCTGCCCCACTCCCACTGTTTCCACAATTATCACCTCATTCCCCGCCGCATCGAGCACCGCCACCGCGTCGTCGGTAGCCCGGGAGAGACCTCCCAGGCTTCCCCTGGTGGCCATACTGCGAATATACACCCCCTCGTCACTGGTAAGCTCCTGCATGCGAATTCGGTCGCCCAGAATCGCCCCCCCGCTGAAAGGGCTGGTGGGGTCGATGGCGATAATTCCCACCCTCTTCTTTTGCTGACGCAGAAATGGGGTCAGCTTATCCACCAGGGTACTTTTCCCGGAGCCCGGTGGACCGGTTATCCCCAGGATAAAAGCCTTACCGGTATAAGGATAAAGCAATTTTAAAATTGCCTTAGCCTGGGTGGTATTATTCTCTATAAAGGAGATAGCCCTGGCAATCGACCTGACCTCCCCTTTAATAACCCCATCTTTTAATCGGGATAAATCTTCCACGGTAATGTCTATTCCAAAATCTGCCTGGCAATCACCAGGTGTTGAATCTCCGAAGTTCCCTCACCAATGGTGGCGATTTTAACATCTCGATAAAACTTCTCTACCGGGTAATCCTTGGTAAATCCGTATCCCCCAAAAATCTGCACTGCCTTCTCAGTTGCCCTGACTGCCACCTCACTGGCATAAAGCTTGGCCATAGAGGCTTCCTTGGTCGACCTTTGCCCCTGCTGACGAAGATAGGCTGCCCGATAGGTGAGCAGTCGCGCGGCATCAATCTGGGTGGCCATATCTGCCAGCATCCACTGAATCGCCTGGAATTTGGCAATAGGCTGTCCAAACTGCACCCTCTCCTTGGAGTATTTAATGCACAGCTCCATGACTCCCTGGGCTATCCCTACGGAAAAGCCGGCTATTCCCACCCGTCCTCCGTCCAACAGCGCCAGGGCATTGATAAATCCCTCACCCTCTTTTCCCAAAAGGTTCTCTCGAGGGATGCTGCAATCCTCCAGTATCAGCTCCGCCGTATCGGACGCCCTCACCCCGAGCTTGCTCTCTTTCTTGCCCACCCGAAAGCCAGCCATCCCCTTTTCCAGGATAAAAGCCGAGATCCCTTTCGCCCCCTTATCTCTGTCGGTAACCGCCAACACCACCGCCACCTCCCCCACACTTGCGTTAGTGATAAACAGCTTGGAGCCGTTCAACACCCATTTACCGTCTTTAAGAACCGCAATTGTCCTGACAGCCGAGGCATCGCTCCCCGCTTCGGCTTCGGTGAGTGCCCAGGCTCCCAACTTCTTGCCCGATGCCAGGGATGGCAGGTAGGTCTTTTTTTGCTTCTCGGTTCCGTATAAATATATGTGATTGCAGCACAAAGAATTATGAGCAGTTACTGTCAGAGCAATTGAGGGGTCTACTCTGGCGAGTTCCTCCATAATGATGGCAAAATCTATATAGCCCATCCCGGAGCCCCCATAGTCGGGAGATATTAATATCCCTAACAGCCCCAGCTCAGCCAGCTTTCTAATGACCCCCCAGGGGAACTGCTGGGACTCGTCATACTCCATCACTATCGGCGCTATCTCCTTCTCGGCAAACTCCCTCACCATCTGACGGATCATCTCTTGCTCTTCAGTAAATGTAAAATCCATATTACTCTCTCCCTTCTACATATCCTGTTAAATGCTAATTAATAAAAAATAGGTCTGTAAGAATCCCTTCAATTTTATACCATATCCCCTGGCTTCCCGTCAAGAAAAAGGGGGAGCGGGAATAATTGGTGAGGAAGACTAAATGTTCTATTTTTTTATAAATAAATAACTATATCCGTTTATAATTTATCCGCAAAATCTGTGGAAAAGTTTGTGGAAAAGACAGGAAAAGCTCCTCCAAGAGGTCACAAATACTTACCTTAGGACACCTTGCACAAAAGATATGCATAAGTATATATTATTGATAATAAAGGAGATATTTGTAAAGTATGTAATAAAAAGGAGTTCCTGCGATAATGGTTTGGACTTATTCCCCCCATATGGTAATATAGGTAAAAAGCAGGTTCACATAGGCGAAAATAAAAGATATGGCTGGTGCAATTAGGAAAGGGGGTGATGCCAGCTCTCCTGGGGCTTGAATGGCTGATCTCTTACAGAAGGGAATGGAGGAGACGATTCTGCTGAAAGTGAGCATCATCCACAATTCTTTCATCCTGATAAGAGCGAAAGCATCAGAGGAGATTAAGGATAATTGCCATTGGAGAGGGAAAATTTTTAGCCACTGAACTAAGAGAGCAGAGGGAAAAAATCGATAGTATAAAATGTTTAAATCACTACTTAAAAGGAGGGACAAACAATGGCTAACCAATATGGAGATTTTGCCCAAATAAAGCTGCCCCCATTGAAGGCCAAGTGGATTGTCACTGGCATAGTTGTGTTAGTGGCTCTTTATGTGGTGTTTTCCACCTTCTACTCGGTCAAAGCGGATGAAGTGGGGGTAATCCTTCGTTTTGGCAGGTACATTCGCATTACCCAGCCTGGGCTACATCTTAAACTCCCCTTCAGTATTGAAAAACTCTATCGGGTGCGAATAAAACACATCTTTAAGGAGGAGTTTGGCTTCCGCACCATCCGCCCAGGGATAAGAACAGAATATGCCCAGGCAGCGCTCCTTGATGAATCCCTCATGCTCACCGGAGACCTCAATACCGCGGTAGTGGAATGGATTGTGCAGTACAGGGTGAAAAATCCGGTCGATTACCTCTTCAAGGTAAGGAATATTGGGGAGACCATCCGCAATGCATCCGAATTTGCCATGCGGGAGATAGTGGGTGACCGAAGCGTCACTGAGGTTCTGACCATCGGTCGCATAGAAATCGGCACCGAGGTGGAAAAAACTATGCAGCAGGTATTGGACAGTTACCAGAGCGGTATCCATATTGTCACCGCCAAGCTTCAAGATGTAAACCCCCCCGACCCGGTTAAGCCAGCCTTCAACGAGGTCAACGAAGCCAAACAAGAGAGGGAGAAACTCATCAACGAAGCCTGGCAGGAGTATAACAGAGTTATCCCTCAAGCGACAGGGGAAGCTGAACGGACCATCAGAAAAGCCGAGGGCTACGCCCTCAACAGGGTAAACAGAGCAAATGGGGATGCCCAGAAGTTTATTTCCATCTGGCAGGAATATAGCAAGGCGAAGGATGTCACCCGAAGGCGGCTCTATCTGGAGATGATGACGGATATTCTCCCCAAGATAGAGAAGAAATACATCATCGATAGCAGCCAGCAGGGAATGCTCCCCTTTTTGGACCTTACTCCTAAGGAGATAAAGGAAAAATGAAAACAAAAAAGATAGCCACAATCACCATTATTGTAATAGTCCTTTTGATCGTCCTGGCGAGTTCCCTCTATACAATCAGAGAGACAGAGCAGGTGGTCATCACCCAGTTTGGCAGACCAGTAGGGAGCCCGGTAACCAGAGCTGGCTTGCACCTCAAGGTCCCCTTTGTCCAAAAGGCAAACTACTTTGAAAAGCGGCTGTTGGAATGGGATGGGAGCCCGAACCAGGTTCCCACCTCTGATAAGAAGTATATCTGGGTCGACTGCTTCGCCCGCTGGAAGATCGTCGACCCCCTCCTATTCATGCAATCGGTCTCTACCGAAGCCGAAGCCCACGCTCGCCTTGATAACATTGTAGATGCCGCCATCAGGGACCTTATTACCAAGAACCTCCTCATAGAGGTTGTCCGCAGCTCAAATCGAGAGATGGAACTCTCCGAAGAGGAGAAGGATCTATTAGCCATAGAGGAGGCAGCGGTGAAAATCTCTCTGGGGCGGGAGGAGATTACCCGGGAAATCCTGAAGCAGGCTTCTGTTATGGTCCCCCAATACGGGATTGAGCTGGTTGATGTGCGCATAAAGAGGATTAACTATGTGGAGGAGGTGCGACAGAAGGTATACGAAAGGATGATCTCCGAAAGGCAGCGCATCGCGGCTAGATATCGCTCCGAGGGTCAAGGTAAGCGAGCGGAGATCGAAGGGGAGAAGGAGAAAGAGCTACAGCGGATAACTTCGGAAGCCTACCGGACAGCCCAGGAAATTATAGGAAAAGCTGATGCGGAAGCGGTGCGTATCTATGCCAATGCTTACAACAGGGACCCTGAGTTCTACTCCTTCCTGAAAAGCTTAGAGTCATACCGAGCAACCATGGACAACAACAGTTGGTTGCTGTTAACCACCGAGGCTGAATATCTCAAATACCTGAAGAGAGGGGCAGAAGGACGGTAAAAAGAGTTGCCCTTTGAAAACCCCTTCTTTCACCCTTTGGGGAGAGAGGTGGAACCTGTCCGTCGGAATCAAGGGTAGTAATAGAAGATGGAAGCTGTATCGGTTGTCCGCTGCCAGGGATACCATCCGGCAGCCGTTGAAAACGGGGTGCTGGAAGCGGTAAGGCTCCTTGGGGAGTGGGATAAGTTTGTCAGGCGGGGAGATAAAGTACTGATCAAACCCAACCTCCTCACCGGGGCACCACCCGAGAAAGGAGTCACCACCCACCCCTCCCTGGTAAGGGCGGTAGTCCTTCAGGTCAAAGAAGCCGGGGGTATCCCTACGATAGGAGATAGCCCTATGCTCTCCAGTAGCCTGGTTCGAGCAGCTGAGAAGGCCGGAATAAAGGAGGTTGCTGACCATTACGGCGCCAGGCTGGTTGAATTTGACGAGTCGATAGAGGTCGATAACCCTTATGAGGGGACTTTCCGCCGATTCGAAATAGCCAAACAGGTTTTTGACTTCGATGTAATTGTCAATCTCCCCAAGCTTAAAACCCATTCGCAGATGCTGCTGACCTTAGCCGTGAAGAACCTCTTCGGCTGTGTGGTGGGAAGGAAAAAAGTCCAGTGGCACTTCAAAGCGGGAACAGATAGGCTTTATTTCGCCCGCATGCTGGTGGAACTCTATCGGACGATCGGACCACAACTGACCATTGTGGATGGTATAGTAGCCATGGAGGGAAATGGCCCCCAGAGCGGCAGGCTGCGTGAGCTGGGGCTGATTCTGGCAGGCAGAGACTGTGTGG
>JAOUOQ010000341.1 GCA_029880275.1 Candidatus Aminicenantota bacterium
CCTTCTCTGCGGAGGAGAAGAGCCTCTCTGCCTCAGTCCTGGTGGAAGCGATAATCTTGTCCCCCTCCTGACGCCCCTCCTGTATCCGTTCATCCTTAAGCCGATTGGACTCGGCTGTGGTAGAAGCCAGAGCGCTCTCTCGCTGCTGGGTGAGCTCCTCCACTTCTTTCAGGGACTGCTGCGCTTCCTCTCGCGGGTCAACGACCATGGCTCTCCGCTCCTCCAGTATCTTAAGCAGCGGCTTAAAAAAATAGCGGCTCAGAATCCACACCAGGAGCAGGAACAGCCCTACTATATAGAGAATGGAGATGTCGAGCTTTATCATTTCAGTTGGTCCATAATCTTCCGTCTCTCGGCATTATCCGGGATGGAGCAGAGCATCTTCTTGGTGTAGGCGGAATGGAAACTGACAATCGCCTTGGTGAGGACGGCATAGAAATCGGCAATGTCGGTCTCCGACTCCAGGTTGAGCCCGGTCTCCGTTTGACTGCCGGCGCTATCGTCAAGGCTCAGAGATATTATCTCCTCCCCCCGGATGTACTCCCACACCTCGGGTCCCTCGGATGGGGCAATATGGAGCCTCTCTTCAAACCTGTGTCCTTTAAGAGACTCCTTTAAAAAGTCTTTAAATATCCTTATTACCTGACTCTCGGCCAATAATTCGTAACTTCTTGGCATGATTCCCTCTTGAATTAGTGTGCTCTTTACACATTCTTATCCCCTGACGGGGTAGTGGGAGGAGCGCTTTGTTCTGGCGCTATCTCCTCGTGATGTTTCCTCCCCGAGCCCCCTCTCTGAAAGAGGGGAACTAAGATAATGGGAGCCATCAGGGTAGTGACCATGGTCATCAGCACCGCACACCCGAAGATGGTCTTCCCCACATCTCCCACCAGTACATTTCTGGCTAAACCCACTCCGGCGATAATCAAGGCTACCTCACCTCGAGGGAGCATACCTATACCTATCCGGCTGCTACCCCTCATATTAAATCCTACCGCCAGGGCGGGAAAGGCACAACCGAATACCTTTCCAATGATAGCCAGGACAGTGATCACCAGCCCGAATCCCAGCGCTCCCCTGAACGAGCGGAAATCCACCAGCATCCCCATAATGACAAAGAAGATGGGAACCAGCGCATAGTACACCGAATGGAGCCGCTCTACGAGGAGCTTGGCTATGGGAGTATCCGATATGGCTAAGCCGATGGCATACGCCCCAATAATCATAGCTAAGCCGAACATCTCGGCAATGGCAGCGGCAAAATAACAGAGAGAGAGTGCGATGACCAGGGCCGCCCCCGCCGATTTGAACCACTCCATGAAACGAGAGATTTTCTTGCGAAAGATGAGACCCACGGCCATAATCCCCAGCCATACTCCGATTGCCTTAGCGGCTATCACAGCCACCTCTCCGCCGCTGAACTTCTGTCCCACTCCCCGGGCGGTCAGGCTCACCACCACAGCTAAGATAAGAATCCCCAGCACATCATCCACTACCGCCCCTCCCATTATGGTTACCCCCTCGGGGGTATCCAGCTTCTTTATATCGCTCAGGATACGGGCGGTAATCCCCACCGAGGTAGCGGTCATTATAGCCCCCATAAAGAGGGCTTTTCCTCCAAAGATAGATGTATCATAGCCGAACAATACGGTGGTATACGCCCCGAATAAGAAGGGGAATACCACCCCTCCCACCGCTACCATGGTGGCTGGAAAGGCATAACGGAAAAAGGAAGGGAGGTCCGTCTCCAAGCCCGCCATAAATAGGAGGATGACCACCGCTACCTGGGCGAAGGCATATAGCTCGGTGGATACCGGTATGTTGGTCATCACACCAAGCTCCGGCGGGGGAAAAAGCGCCCCCAGACCGGGGACCTTAAGATACCCCCCCAGGGCATAGGGTCCGATAATCATCCCTACTATGAGCTCTCCCAAGACAGCGGGCTGTTTAAGCCACCTCTCGCATACCTCCCCGCCAACCCTGGCTAATATCAGGATGACCGCCAATTGAAACACCAGGTGGGTTATGATCTCCATGATCCCGTGTTCCACTTTCAAACCTCCTCTTGCTCAATCAGTCTCATGGTGAACTTCTGAAAAGCTAAGGAATAATCCCCTTCCTCTTCTTAAGCGGATTTCACCCTTGACCCCTTGCTCATCGAGTTAAGCGTTCGTCCGTTACATAGACCTCCTTTCTTTTTTTCTCAATTACCCTTCCTATTATTTTCGCCTCTATCCCCTCCTTGCTC
>JAOUOQ010000342.1 GCA_029880275.1 Candidatus Aminicenantota bacterium
GGAAGCTGACCGCACTGGTGAAACAGCCCAGAGCAAGAAAGCCCTGAGAGCGCTGCTTCCCACCGAGGAAGAAATAGCCGGCTGGGAGAGTTCTTCCCCTCCCCGATTCTTCGAGCCCGACAATCTGTGGGAATACATCAATGGGCAGGCGGAGCTGTATCTGGGCTATGGATTTCAGCTGGTAGTAACCTCGGACTACACCTCCCAGGAGGACTCCAGCTCCTTAATCGTTGACATCTATCTGATGGAGAGCCCTCACCATGCCTTCGGCATCTATGCCGCCGAGAGGACTCCCGAGGATAACTTCATTGATTTAGGGGTACAGGGCTATGTAGGGGGTAATATTCTTAACTTCTGGAAGGGACCCTACTATGTGAAGCTCACCTGTTTTCAAAGCTACCCCAGCGCGGAAGAAGTGCTCATCAAGTTCTCAAGGGCTATTGCCGATAAAATACCAGGGAGTTATTCCGAGCCCGAGCTTTTTGCCTGCTTTCCCGAAAAGAACAGGGTCAGGATGAGTGAAAGGTATATCCCAAAGAACTTCCTGGGACATGGGTTTCTGAAAAATGGCTACCGGGTGGATTATCATCATGAGGGAATACGGTACCAGGTGTTTTTAGTTGAAAACAGCTCCCCGCAGGAGGCAGAAGAAGCCTTTAGCAAATATCTGAACTTCCTCAAAACTGAAGGAGAGATTATCTCCCACGAAAAGAAGTCCGATTATCAGAAAATAAGGACAAAAAACAGAAAAAAGGTGGTCATCTTTCAATATGGGTCTATTTTGGGCGGGGTTCTGAACTTCGGGGATTCCGCTGATGAGGATAAAATAATCGAGGAGATACTCACCACGCTGAGGGGTCGAAATCGCTCGCAATCAGGAGGCGATAATGACAAAAAGGGTTTTAATCAACAGCCATTCCCGACGCTCGTCCATCTTACTTACCGTGCTTTTGTTTCTGCTGTTAGCCTTTATGCTGCTGGGGGGAAACGCTAACAACCCCAGAATGCTGGCTGCCAGCGGGGTGTATCTTATCTTCCTCACCACCCTGACCTACTTACTGTTCCGCACGGGGCGGATTGCCCGTTACCGCTCCATTTTCTTCTCCACATTTGCCATAGGATTTGTCATATTGCCTTTGGTCTGTTTATGGGTTTTAACCTTTGCCCACCATTTTTGCTGGCTTTTACCGATGTGTTCGTCTCCGGGGAGATATATTATGGTCTGGCTTTCTTCTTGGTATTTTTTCTGGTAACCTCTGTGTTTCTCTTTCCACTCATTTTCCTGGGCTATCTCTCTGCGCTCCCTTCGCTGCGGCAGGTGGCTCAGTTAGCCGCCCTTATCATCAGCGTAATTTATCTCTTCCTCGGCTTAACTCAGCTCTTAGCCTGACCCTTTCGCACACAAACGGTAATATAAGCCTGTGCAGGGTTTCCTTTAGAAGTTTACTTGCGCATACAGGTAGAGAAACATGGAGGCTTTGTTTACATAGATGAAAACCACAGCTGCTTTGACGGATGAGATATCAGTATCACTCAACCGTAGTCAGTTTGACCTCTCCCTGGGAATTCACTCCGCCGAAGGCTTTGAAGCTGCGGATAAAGGTACCATTCGCCTTGAACAGCTTGACCCAGGAGCTCCCGCCTTCACCTTGACCGCAGATTATCTCATCAATGTCATCGTCATCTATATCAGTGGCGGCTATCTCCACATCACCGTTGGGATTACCACCAACCCCAAAGGCTAAGAATTGTTTGATGAGGGTGCCATCCTTTTCAAACAGCCTGACCTTGTTTCCTCCATTATAGCCGGTAGAGGCGGCGATCTCTAAATCAGCGTCGGCATCAAAATTACCCACTGCCAGATGCACCTCGCCGCCGGGGTTATCAACGGCCTCAAATGCCAGGAAGGAGCGGATAACAGCGGTTCCGTCACAGTTGAATATCTTCACCATAGAACTGCCATCATTTCCCATACCGACTATTATCTCGTCAATCCCATCGGCGTTCTCCAGGTCAGCTACTGCCACATGGACCTCGCCCTGAGCATTGGCAGCACCGAAGGTTTTGAAGCTGCTGATGGGAGTTCCATTGGTTTCGAAGGTCTTCACCCACGACTGCCCTCCGTCTCCCTGGCCTACGGCTATCTCCATAGAGGCGTCAGCATCAAAATTGCCTATAGCCAGATGGACCTCACCCTGAGCATTAGAAGCACCGAAGGCTTTGAAGGTGCTGATGAATGCG
>JAOUOQ010000343.1 GCA_029880275.1 Candidatus Aminicenantota bacterium
TGGTTCCTTCATCTCCCCCGTCCTGGATCAAAATGCCGCCCAGGCCTAAAGGAGCCAAATGGGCCGACCCAGCCATGGTCGTCGACCGCCTGAGCTACCGTAATGATGGTCGCGGGAATAGACCGTTGGGATTCAGTCATATTTTCTCAGTACCTGCCACGGGGGGAACTCCCCGACAGTTAACAAGCGGCGATTACGACCACGGAGCACCGCAGTGGAGCCCGGATGGGCAGACTATTATCTTCAGTGCCACCCGTAAGCCCGAAGCTGAGTATCTGCCCGGCGGCTCTGAGGTGTATGCTCTCTCTGTGAAAGACGGGCAGATTCGCGCTTTAACCGACCGGGATGGACCCGACTCTAATCCGCAAGTCTCTCCTGATGGACGATTCATTGCCTATACAGGATACGACCAGAAGAATTACAGCTACCATGTCAGCAAGCTCTATGTCATGGATTTTGATGGTCAGAACAAGCGTCTTCTCTCCGAGAAGCTGGACCGTTCCATTGGAGGCGTTATTTGGGCGCCGGACAGCAGCGGAGTCTATTTCGATGTGGATGACAGGGGAACCTCCAACATCCATTTCGCGCCTGTGAGCGGAGCTATCAGGCAAATCACCAAGGGAACTCATATGCTTAGCTCACTTTCCCTCGCTTCAAACAATTGGGCTGTGGGCGTCCTCTCAGCTCCCTGGGAGCCTGGCGACCTAGTAGCCTTTTCCCTTAAACAGCCTACTCCCAAAAAGATTACCGCAGTGAATGATGACCTGTTAGAAGGGATTAAGCTGGGAGAGGTTGAGGAGGTCTGGTACAAATCCTTCGATGACAAACCTGTTCAGGGATGGATTATTAAACCCCCTGATTTCAACCCTGAGAAAAAGTATCCTCTGATTCTTTACATCCACGGTGGTCCCCACGCCATGTACAGTGTCGCTTTTGATTTTGAATTCCAGAATCACGCTGCCCACGATTATGTTGTCCTCTATACTAATCCCAGAGGAAGCACCGGTTACGGTGAGGAATTTGGCAATGCCATATGGTACAGCTATCCCGGCGATGATTACCATGACCTGATGAAAGGGGTAGATGCCATTCTTCAAAAGGGCTACATCGATGAAGAGAACCTCTTTGTCTGCGGGGGCAGCGGCGGCGGCGTGCTTACTTCATGGATCGTTGGTCATACACAACGCTTCAGAGCAGCGGTGGTTATGAAGCCGGTCACCAACTGGTACAGCTTTGTGGGCACCACCGACGGAGCACACTGGTACCGCAGATTCAGGGAGATGCCCTGGGAAAATCCACAGGAGTATCTTGAACGTTCACCTATTGCTTATGCTGGAAATGTCACCACACCCACCATGGTGTTAACCGGGGAGTTGGACCTGCGCTGCCCTATGGAGCAGACCGAACAGTATTACAGAGCTCTTAAGATACAGAAGAAAGAGACCGTTATGGTTCGTATTCCCGGTGAGTATCACGGAATCGGGGGGAGAAATCCTACTCATAAGATTGCTCAGATACTCTACCTCAGACAGTGGTTTGAAAAATATAAAAAATAGCCCATAGAAGAATTAGAGGCGGGTTTTTTTATTCACTGTTTGAAAGAAAAGCGTGAGAGGTAAGGTATAGATATTAAAGAGCAAGTTGTTTTCCTCTTTAGCATCTTTTGCATCTCTCTTCAGCTAAGATTATCTGCCTATATTCAAATGTAAGGTAAAATCTATCGGTAATTGCTCTGTCAATAGGAGGTGATGAGGATGAAGTCTAAAACTATTTTCTCCACCATAATGGTATTCACCTTGTGTATTATTTTGCCGAGTGCTGCATATGCCCAAGGCACCAAAGAAGATTATGAACGCGCTGAGAAGCTTCTCCCGGCAAACATCAAAAAGTATGTCTTCAAGCTAAGAGTTGAGCCCCATTGGATAGAGAAAAGCGACAGCTTCTGGTATCGAAACGATACCCGCGATGGGAAAGAGTTTCTATTAATTGACTCCGTGCGTAATATACGCAGACCAGCCTTTGACCATTCAAAGCTTGCCGCCGCGCTCACGCTGGCAACAGGTACTGAGTACTCAGCTAATAAGTTGCCTTTTGAGAGCTTTGAGTTTGTTGATGAGGGAAAAGCGATTCAGTTTGAGGTGGAAAAAAATACCTGGAAGTGCGATTTGGTGACTTATGAATGTGTGAAGGCTGAGCGAATAGAAATACGCCCGGACGAACTGCCATCTCCGGACGGTCGG
>JAOUOQ010000344.1 GCA_029880275.1 Candidatus Aminicenantota bacterium
CTATCAGGGGCGGCTGACCGATGATGTGGGAACACCGATTATTACCCCTACCACACTGAGATTCAGCCTCTATCAGGGAGGGGATGCCGCCTCCCCGCTCAGCGGCACCCTGGTCTATCAGGAGGATGCCTCGGTCACCCCGGATGACAACGGGGTGTTCAGCCACCTCATCGGCTCGGGCACGGTCATCTACGGCAGCATGGATGCCACCGTATTTCAGACCGCCGACCCGGTCTATCTGGAGATAACCATTGACCCTGCCGGTGCCAATGAGACCCTGCTTCCCCGCAAGCAGATAGTCACCGTGGGCTACAGCTTCAAGTCGGAGCTGGCGGACGATGCTGATACCGTGGATGGTCAGGATGCCTCGTCTTTCTCCCCGGTGGTGCATAATCACGACCCGGATTATGTCAACGAGGGGCAGGCTGATTCCGTCAATAGCTCGATGATAGTGAATGGGACCATTGTGGACGCTGATATTAATGCTGGGGCAAATATCGCTGGCTCCAAGCTCAACCCCACCGGGCTGAATGCCGACCTTCTTGATGGGGTGCACTCCACCGGGTTTGTGAGCACCGCAGGTGATGATATGACCGGCAGCCTTCGGGTAACCTCGACTGGCGCTACTTATGCTATATATGGGAAGGAAGAAAGCACCACCGGCACCAGATACGGTGTATATGGGGAGAGTGTGAGTACCGTATTAGCGGTTGGTGTTATGGGGACATCACCTCATTATGGCGTATGGGGAGAGGTGCCTAACACCGGCGTGTCCAATTACGGCGTCTATGGGAGAACTTACAGCACCGGCGGAGCTGGCGTTATGGGCGTTGCCGAAAATGCCAGCGGCAACGCCAATGGGGTATCTGGTAGCAGCGCCAATGGTAATGGTGTGTATGGAAATGGCGTTTATGGTGTATACGGTTATAGTAACAGCACCAGCGGTCGTGGGGTTTATGGGGCAGCCACTGCCCTCAGCGGCACAATTTATGGTGTATATGGTATGAGCCAGAGTCCCGATGGCTATGGAGTCTATGGAAGAAATGACTTTGGCGGCTATGGCGTTTATGGGAATGCCTGGGCCATGACCGGAGAAACTTATGGCGTGTATGGCACAACCAGAAGCACCAGTGGCTACGGAGTTTATGGTTATGCTCAAGCCACCAGCGGCACCACTTATGGGGTATATGGTCAAAGCGATAGCCACCTCGGCTATGGCGTTTATGGGCAGGCGCCTGCTTATGGCGTTTATGGGATTGCCACAGCCGCCGGCGGCGAAACTAATGGGGTATATGGTAAAACTGATAGCACCGGCGGTCAGGGCGTTTATGGCGAGGCTCCTCTTTATGGCGTTCATGGCCATGCAACTGCCGTCAGCGGCACCAATTCTGGGTTATATGGTCGTACTGATAGCAGCGATGGTTATGGCGTTTATGGGTTATCTTCTAATATTGGCGTTTATGGGCGTGCTTTAACTTATGGTATAGAAGGTGAATGCATTGGCGTTAGTGGTCGGGGCGTCTATGGGTATGCCTCTGCCTCCGCCGGCATCACTTATGGGGTATATGGTATAAGCGATAGCACCAGCGGTAGGGGCGTTTATGGGACAGCTCCTACTTATGGCGTTTTGGGGATAGCTACTGCCACCAGCAGCACCAATTATGGAATATATGGTACAACTAATAGCGCCAGCGGCTATGCTGGCTATTTTCAAGGAAATGCTCATGTAACCGGAGACTTTACCGTTGATGGCAGTAAGAACTGCGTGCAGCCGATAGATAACGGAAAGAAAGTTCTGCTTTATGCCATGGAAAGCCCGGAGATATGGTTTGAGGATTTCGGCACCGCTCAACTGGTCAACGGGCAAGCGGTGGTGCCTGTAGAGAAGATTTTTGCTCAGACAGCCAACATCGAAATGGGCTACCTTCTCTTCCTCACCCCTATCGGAGAGTGCCAGGGGTTATACATTTCCAGAAAAGATAAGGACTCCTTTGAGGTGCGGGAGCTGGGGGGCGGCACTTCCAATATCAGCTTTGATTACCGAATTGTCGCCAAGCGAAGGGGGTATGAGGAGGTGAGATTTGAGGAGTTCACCGAGCCTGAACAGTCGCCCGCAGAACCAAATCTCCCCATAGCGACAAAAGCAGCCAAACTCCAGCAGCCCCAGCGACAGAAACCTTAAAGCGCGGATCGCCTGATAATACATGAAACAAGGTCAGTAATTAATGTTTTTCTTT
>JAOUOQ010000345.1 GCA_029880275.1 Candidatus Aminicenantota bacterium
TGCTTTTAATATGGAGGAGGGGATCATATCACCGGGAGGGGTTGGCTACGACATCAACTGTGGGTGCCGATTAGCTCGAACCAATCTTAAATCTAATGAGGTAAAAGACAAGATAAAGCCGCTCATCCAGCGGCTGTTCAGCACTGTTCCCTGCGGGGTAGGTTCCTCGGGAGCCATCAGTAAGCTTACTCCCACCGAGCTGAAAGACGCATTGGTTAAGGGTGCCCGATGGCCTGTCGAGAAGGGTTTTGGGGAGAGAGGGGACCTGGAGCATATAGAAAGCTATGGGGCAATGAAGGAGGCTGACCCAGATAAGGTGAGCCGCAGGGCTATTGAAAGGGGGCTGGAGCAGATGGGAACCCTCGGTTCGGGCAACCACTTTCTGGAGATCGATGTGATAGACGAGATATACGACGAGGAGGTTGCTGAGGTCTTCGGGCTATTCAAAGAGCAGATTGTGGTGCTCATCCATTCGGGCTCCCGCGGCCTGGGTTATCAGATATGCGACGATTACCTGAAGGTTATGCTGCATGCGGTGAATAAATATAAGCTCAGCCTCCCTGACAGGCAGTTAGCCTGCGCCCCCATAGGCTCTGCTGAGGGGAGAAACTACTTCGCGGCTATGGCTTGCGCTGCCAACTATGCCTGGGCTAATCGCCAGGTCATCATGGCGCTTACAAAAAAGTGCTTTGAGCAGCAATTTCGGCTCTCCCCCAGGGAGTTAGGTTTTCAGCTTATCTACGATGTGTGCCATAACATAGCCAAAATGGAGGAGCACACGGTTGATGGGAAGAGGTTAATGGTTTGTGTCCATCGCAAAGGGGCTACCAGAGCTTTTCCTCCCGGGCATCCTGATACCCCGCGGGTTTATTCCAAGGTGGGTCAGCCGGTGTTGATCCCCGGAGATATGGGGGATTGCTCCTTTGTCTGTGTGGGGAGCGAGGGGGCGATGCAGAAGACTTTCGGTAGCACCTGTCATGGAGCAGGTCGGGTGATGAGCCGGGCCAAAGCAGTCAAGTTAAGCATTGGACGCCCCATTCAGAGGGAGCTGGAGGCAAAGGGAATCTATGTTCTGGCAAAAAGCAAAAGGACCCTGGCAGAGGAGGTTCCCGAAGCGTATAAGGATGTAGCTGAGGTGGTAGAAGTTATGCACCGGGCAGGGGTCTCGCCCAAGGTAGCTCGCCTCAGGCCCATTGGGGGTATTAAAGGTTAAGAATAAAAAGCGCATCAAAGCAGGTTCCCGCAGGGGATAGGCTACACATATGAAGGAAGCCCGGTTTTACGAGAAGCTGGAAGACGAGAGGGTTAGATGTAATCTCTGCAATCATCAGTGTCTGATTCATCCTTCCAAAAGAGGAATCTGTAAGGTGAGGGAGAACCGAGAGGGTGTGCTTTACTCTCTGGTGTATGGCCACCCTATTTCTGCCAATGTAGACCCCATCGAAAAGAAGCCCCTCTTCCATTTCATGCCGGGAACCTCCACCTTTTCCATTGCCACTGTGGGGTGCAACTTCACCTGTGGGCATTGTCAGAACTACTCTATCTCCCAGCCTGCTGAGGAGGATATCGGAAATGGGCGTGAGGTTTCCGCGGGAAAAATTGTCGCTTTAACAAGAAATTACCGCTGTCAGAGTATCTCCTATACTTACACAGAGCCCACTATCTTCTTTGAATACGCCTACGATACCGCTGAGATGGCCACCTCGGGGGGGCTGAGGAACATTTTCGTCACCAATGGATATATGAGCAAAGAGGCTCTGCTGGCTATTAAGCCCTACCTTCACGCCGCCAATACCGACCTTAAGAACTTTAACAATCAGACTTACCTGGAAATATGCGGTGCCAAACTCAACCCGGTGCTGGAAAACATCAAGCTGATGAAAGAGATGGGGATATGGGTTGAGGTAACTACTCTTGTCATCCCCACTGTCAATGATTCCCCGGAGGAACTGACCAAAATTGCCGATTTCATTGTATCGGTGGGGAAAGATATCCCCTGGCACATAAGCCGCTTTTATCCCCATTACAGGATGACCTCTCTTCCTCCTACCCCGGTGAAGACCCTCCACAGGGCTCGCGAAATAGGGCTAAGCAGAGGGCTCAGGTATGTTTACAGCGGGAATGTGCCCGGGGACGAAGGAGAAAAGACCTATTGCTATCAGTGTAAGGAGCTGCTGATAGACCGTTACGGGTATCAGATATTGCATAATATCATTAAAAATGGCAAATGCCCTGA
>JAOUOQ010000065.1 GCA_029880275.1 Candidatus Aminicenantota bacterium
TTGCCAACGGGGCGGATGGGGTCTTCACCGGCGGCTGAAAGTTTGGCGAATGCCACTATTCGACGGGCAACTTTCAGGCTGAAAGTAAAGTAATATTATTAAAAAAGATACTGGAGACCATAGGTCTCAACCCGCAGAGGCTTGTCATCGAGCAGATGTCAGCAGCCGAAGGGGGGAGGTTTGTGGAGCTGGTCACCCGCTTCAGTCAGACCATCAGAGAGCTTGGTCCCCTGAAGAAGGAGGTTGACCCCGAGAAGCTGAAGACCAAGCTCCAGGCAGCCAAAAATGCGGTGGAGGGGAAGAAGATGCGGTGGGTGGTTGCCAAGCGGGTTGAGTTTATGACCGACGGCAACCTCTACGGGGAGGTCTTCACCCAGCAGGAGCTCAACCGGCTGTTCGAAGAGGTGGTGCTTGACGAATTAGCTATACAGGAAATTTTGCTCCTCACCAGGGAGCATCCTCTCTCCGTAAGAGAGCTCGCCGAGAAGACAGGTTTACCTTCCGCGGCGGTACTACGCCGGCTCACCGATATGAAGCGGATGGGATTGATGCAAGTGGAAAGAATAGATAAGCGCACCCCTCTCTGGAAGGCGGTGGGAAAAAAGGAACAAGGGCAATGAATCCTCCACATAAGCAAAGTGCGGTGCTGGTTGTGGGAGCGGGGGTAGCCGGAATGCAAGCCGCCCTCGACTTAGCTGATATGGGGGTGAAGGTCTATCTGCTGGATAGAGCGCCGGTCATAGGGGGTGCGGTGGCCCAGCTGGAGCGCACCTTCCCCGAGGGGCAATCTTCTTCGTGCGAAGTGGGAGCTATGGTCGATGCTGTCAGTCATCATCCCAACATTGAGCTCATTACCAATGCCGACTTGCAGGGCATAGACGGGGAGCAGGGGAGTTTTGACATTGCCGTCAAAAAAAGAGCTTTCAGGGTCACCGAGAAGTGCGATGGCTGCGGAGCTTGTTATCAGGTCTGCCCCGTCAAGCCGTATAATACTTATAATGAGGGACTGGCGCTCCGCTGCGCCATCGACCATCAGAACTACTCCTTTCTCCCGTTGATATATAACATAGAGAAAGAGACTCCTGCCTGTCAGGAGACCTGTCCGGTGCACATTGATATCCGCCGATATGTGGGGCTGATTGCCGAGGGGAAGTTCCTGGAAGCGCTGGAAGTGATCAGGGAGAGAAACCCCCTCCCGTCTATCTGCGGTCGGGTTTGCCATCATCCCTGCGAGGGGATGTGCAACCGGGGACAGCAGGATGAGCCCATCGCTATTGAGAAGCTGAAAAGATTTGCGGTTGATTACGAGATGAACCTGCGTCGCCAGGGGCTGCTGCCTAAACCTTCTCCTCCGAAGAAGCCGACCAAGGAGAAGGTGGCTATTGTGGGCGCCGGACCGGCGGGGCTGACCTGCGGGCACGACCTGGCGAAATTAGGCTATGAGGTCACCATTTTCGAGAAGGAGTCGGTTCCCGGCGGGATGCTCTACCTTTGTATCCCCGAATACCGACTCCCAAGGGATGTCATAGAGTATGATGTCGATTCCATAAGGGATTTAGGGGTGGACATCAGACTCGGCACTCCGATAGGGAAGGATTTAACCCTGGATGACCTCCGCAAGCAGGGATACAAAGCCATCTTTATGGGTATTGGGGCTCACAAGGGGCTTAAGCTGCGCGTCCCCGGAGAAGACGAGTTTGAAGGATTCATCGACTGCATAGAGTTTCTGAAGCGGGTGAACCTGGGTGACAAGATCAAGCCGGGCAAGCGAGTGATCGTAATTGGCGGGGGAAACTCCGCTATCGATTCTGCCCGGGTAGCGCTCAGATTGGGGTGTGAGGAGGTGTACATCCTCTACCGAAGGTCGAGGAAGGAGATGCCGGCCAATGAATGGGAGATAGAGGAGGCAGAGCACGAAGGAGTGCAGATTCACTATCTCGCTGCCCCGGTAAAGATCTTAGGGAAGAATGGTCGAGTGGCAGGGATGGAGTGCACAAAGATGGAACTGGGTAAGCTCGATGCCAGCGGGCGAAGGAGACCCATCCCCATCAAGGGTTCGGAGTTTACCATTGAAGCAGATGTCATAATCCCCGCCATCAGCCAGCAGCCCGACATATCCTTCCTCTCTGAGGGTCATGGTCTGGAGATAAGTAGGTGGGACTCATTTGTCATAGATGAACGGACCATGCAGACCAATCTCCCAGATGTCTTCGCTGGAGGGGATGCGGTGACCGGTCCGGCCACAGTGATTGAAGCTATTGCTGCCGGGCATCGCGCTGCCGCAGGTATTGACCACTATCTGCGGGCAAGGTGATAGGGAATGAAGAAGAGGAAGTTTATTACCGAATTTAAGGATATTCCCTCAAAGCGCCCTCCTGAACCTTCTCTCCCCCTGGAGGAGAGGAAGGGGAATTTCAAGGAGGTTGAGTTAGGTTATAGCGAAGAGGAGGCGATTGCCGAAGCCCGGCGCTGCCTGAGCTGTCGTCGGTGCATCGGGTGCGGACTCTGTCTGGCAGAATGCCCGCTGGAGGCCATAGTATACGACCAGAAGGACGAGGCAATCAAGCTCAAGGTCGGCTCCGTAATCTTAGCCCCCGGCTTCGATGAGTTTGATGCCAGTCTTCAGGAGCAGTTCGGGTATAGCCAATGCCCGAATGTCATCACCAGCATTGAGCTGGAGAGGATTCTCAGCCCCACCGGTCCCTATGGAGGATTACTGCTCCGTCCCTCCGATGGTGAGATACCCAGGACGATGGCATTCATCCAGTGTGTTGGCTCCCGCGAGGAGTTTATCGGGGCGAATTTCTGTTCTTCGGTCTGCTGCAATCATATGATCAAGCAGACCATAGCCACCCATCAAAAGGTGCCCGATATCCTCAGCACCGTATTTTTCAGAGACATCCGTCCCCTGGGGAAGGGATACGAGGATTATTACATTCAGCTCATGGACCAACCTGGAGTAAAGTTTATCAACAATATTCCCAGTGAAGTGAAAGAAGAACCTACTACCCGGAACCTTGTAGTGCAGTGGGAGAAAGGGTCGGAAAAGGAGAGCGAGGAGTTCGACCTGGTAGTCCTGTCGGTGGGGCTGTGGGCTCCTCAAGGGGCTCGCCGATTGAGGAGGCTCGCCGGAGTTCAACTAAACAAATACAACTTCTGCCACACCAACCCCTTCTCACCCCTTACCAGCAACAAGCCGGGGATTTTCGTCGCCGGGGCGTTCAGCTCCCCCAAGGATATTTCTCAATCATTGACCCAGGCGAGTGGTGCTGCATCAAAATCAGCGGGTATGCTGGTTGACGGGCGCGAGATTCCCAAAGCCGCTCCTGGAAAAGAAAAGGAAAGCCAGACTTCTGACGAGGAGAGGAGAATCGGGGTGTTTATCTGCCCCTATATCGGAGTGTCAGGAGAAGAAGAGAAAAGGGAAGGATGGCTTGCATATGCGCGGGGTCTGTCCGGGGTGGTAGAGGCCAAAGCTATCCAGTTCCCCTGCTGGAGTGTCGGCAGGGAGGAGATAAAGAAGGCGATACAGGAGAAAGGATTAAACCGGGTGGTGGTGGTCGGGTGTCAGCCCTCTATCAGCCTCCACATTTTCCAAAGGTCGGTAGAAGAAGCAGGGCTCAGCAATCAGCGGCTCGTTATGGAATCGTCATTTAAGGGTGCGGCTGAGGATGAAGAGGTAAAAAAGGCGATCACCAGGGCGGTAGAAAGAGCGGGAGAACCGACGGAGGAGCCTGTTTCGGAAAAGATCATTCCTGCGGGGCTGGTGATAGGGGGAGGGATAAGCGGTCTGACCGCTGCGCTGGATATGGCGGCTAACGGATTTCAAGTGCATCTGGTGGAGAAAGGGAGTCAACTGGGAGGTGGGCTTCTTTCCTCTTATTACACCCTGGAGGGCGAGGATGTTCAGGAGAAGGTAAAATCGCTGGTTGAGGAGGTCGAGAGAAACGAGCAGATTAGAATATATACCAAAGCCACGCTGCAAAAAATTGAAGGCAGTGAAGGGAACTTCCTTACCGAGTTGATGCATAAAGGGAGCCCGGTCAAGATAGAACATGGGGTGTGCATCATCGCTACCGGGGCTGAGGAGTATCAACCCCATGAGTATCTCTATGGAAAGGACCCCGGAGTGATGACCCAGAAAGAACTTGAGAGGAGACTGGCGAAGGGTGAACCATTGGAGGAGAAGGTAGCCATGATCCAGTGCGTGGGGTCGCGAAATGAAGAGCATCCCTATTGCAGTCGATTCTGCTGCGGAGAAGCCATAAAGAATGCCCTGAAGATAAAGGAGGCGCACCCAGAGAGCGAGGTCTATATCCTCCATAAGGATATCAGAGTTTACGGCTTTGAGGAGGATTTCTTCACCGATGCCATCGACAATGGGGTTCATTTCATCAGACATCAGGGAGACCTCAAGGTGGTTAATAGCAAGGGCTTACAGGTGGAGTTTACCGAGGCGGTTAATGGGGAGAGGGTCATCCTCTCTGTGTATAACATAGTGCTGAGCACCGGAGTCGTCCCTCCACAGAGCAATAAAGAAATAGCAGATATGATAGGGGTCGATTTGGACAAGGACTGTTTCTTTAAAGAGGTTCATCCTAAATTCAGACCCCTGGAACTTTCGCGAAAAGGGTTCTTTGTCTGCGGTTTAGCCCATTCGCCCCAGAGCATCTCCGAGGCTATCTCTCAGGGAAGCGGTGCGGCGGGTCGGGCTTGCCGTATCCTTGTTAAGGCTTTATAATGGGAAAAGGGGATTTTTCCCCTTATTAGGTGTTTCCTTGTTATGTCCACTATTTTGAATTTATCGTTGAAGCAAGGAAGATTAAGAAATTGATTTTATTTTTAGGAGGAAAGGCAAAATGGAAATGAAAAAGATGACGGTGGAAGAGCTGTTAGCTAAAGCTGCTCAACCTGGCAAGGACGCCATGAGACTGCACCCCTTCTATCGGGGGAAGGTTGAGGTGGTTCCCAAGTGTCGCATCAGGGATTTTAATGATTTTGGCATCTGGTACACCCCAGGGGTGGCGGAGCCTTGCATGGATATTTATAAGAATCCCGATGCAGTCTTTAGACATACCAACAAGGCGAACTTTGTGGCGGTTGTCTCCGATGGCACCAGGGTGCTGGGTCTGGGTGATATAGGACCCGAAGCTGGTTTGCCGGTGATGGAGGGGAAAGCTATACTCTTCAAGTATCTTGGTGGAGTGGATGCCTTTCCCATCTGTCTGGACACCAAGGACCCCGATGAGATAATCCAAGCGGTGAAGTGGCTGCAACCCACCTTTGGAGGAGTAAACTTAGAGGACATCGCCAAGCCCAAATGTTTCTATATCCTGAGCAGATTGCGGAAGGAGTGTCGTATCCCGGTGTGGCACGATGACCAGCAAGGGACGGCTGCAGTCACGGTAGCTGGGTTGGTCAATGCGCTGAAGGTGGTGAAAAAGAAGATAGACAAGGTGCGGATAGCTCAGGTAGGAGCGGGAGCTTCCAATATCCGCATTGCTCACCTCCTTCTTGCCGCTGGGTTTGACCCCGGAAAAATAATAATGGTCGATTCCAAAGGTACTCTCCATAAAGAGAGGCTGGACCTCAAGGAGAAGGAGCCGAACAAGTGGGAGCTGTGCAAGGTCACAAATGCAGAGCTGCGTAAGGGGGGCATCCCGGAGACAATGGAGGGAGCCGATGTGCTCATAGCGCTTTCCAAATCTGGACCCGGAGTTATTAAAAAGGAATGGGTTGCCAAAATGGCCAAGGACGCCATTGTTTTTGCCTGCGCCAACCCGGTACCGGAGATATGGCCCTGGGAGGCCGAGGAGGCAGGGGCAAAGATTGTGGCCACCGGGCGGTCAGATTTTCCCAACCAGGTAAACAACTCCCTCGGATTTCCCGGCATCTTCCGGGGGACCCTTGATGTGATGGCCACCACCATCACAGATGAGATGTGCCTGGCGGCTTCCTACGAGCTGGCCAAATGCGCCGAGGATAAGGGTCTGAGCCCGCGTTATATCATCCCCACTATGGATGAGTGGGAGGTTTACCCCCGAGAAGCCACCGCTGTGGGAATGAAGGCTATTGAGCAGAAGGTGGCCCGGGTAAAGATGAGCCGCAGCGAGCTCTTTGAAATCGCCTCCACTACTATCAAGAGAGCTCGGGATGAAACTAAGCTCCTTATGAAAGAGGGCTTCATTCCCATGCCCAAGGAGGATTAATCCTCTTTGCTAGTGACGTAAGAGGAGATATATTCCCTCAGAAGGATGGGGGAATATCAATCGCCTCCTTCAGCTGGCTCACTCCGCCGCTGATGTTGTCTGTGACGATTATCTCCAGAAGGTGAGAGCCAGGTCTACCCGTCAGGCTCACTTGGAAGAGGTATTCCTCTTCTATTTTCTCCTTCAGTTGGTCGGGAGTCAGGCGCAGCACTAAAGTGTCAGTCTTCTGGTCGATAATCTCACCTTCCTGGTCTGTGAGTTTCTCCTGAAGGCTGAGATCTACCTTTAGATTGTCCTCATCTTTGTACCAGGCAAAATCTCTATATTTAAATTTAATGGTAAGAAGAAGCTCAACCTTTTCTTCAGATAGGGTGATGTAGTCCACCTGCCACTGAAAGGGGATTTGCCGGGAAGGGAGCTGGGGAGTGGTAGGGGGAGCGGGGCTGGTAATCTGGTCGTAGGTTATTTTCTCGTTTAAGATAGTCCTCTCATTGGCATCTTTCAGGGCGGGACGGAATTCAAAGGGTATCTTCTCAGACATAAATCGGTGTCGGGGATAGGGTCTCAGTCCTGAAAGCGAGCGGTTCACAAGATAGTACTGGCTGTTTCTGAAGATATCCGCGAATATCAGGGGCTCGAAGGGCGATATGTATACCGAGGGGCTGTCATCGTAATACCAGAAGATAGCCGGTCGCGCCGTGCCGGAAATAGAATGCATCTCCACCCGTGAGGGCGGTCCGAAGACGATATATATCTCCCCCCGGGCGGTTTTCCATCCCTCCTCCCGGCGTCCGAAGTGGTCATTGGCGTAGGCAACCCGACTATAGAATTCCTCCCGGAACTCATTGATCTCGGTTTCCGGATTGTACTCCCGGCGTGCCCAGAATATTCTGACGAACTGGATTTTCTCTTCCAGGGTTTTAAGCTTTTTTAATATCGACTCTTCATCGGGGAGCGTTATATACTTCAAAGGGCTCTCAAACCAATAGTCGAGCTCTTGTCTGATTTCCTCCTCAGAAAGGAACTCGCTCTTCTCCGTTTCCGATTGACTGGAGGAACTGACCGGGGAGAGCAAAAACCCTGCCAACAACACTCCTATCAAGAGGTAATACCTCTTAGCTGTTAATGACCTCATAAGACTTGCTCCTGTTTTGTTGTCCTGGTGAAGAAAACTCTTCCTTTAAATTTTATCTTAATAAGAAATCCCAGGTCAAGCCCTTTGCCTGTACTAAATGTTGCATGAGCAGAGAACTTTTGCAAAAATAGGCAAGTCTATTCAATAGAGGTCAAAAGTATCTATCTTCTATATTTTCAAACATTTAAGAGGATTTTTTCTTGACAAAGTGAAATAGGTATGATATAAGTGGAGTACTTAAAGAGTAAAAATTGTTGCAATGCAACAATAATTGTTAATGTCGAAGCGAGGCCATGCTCCCATTTTGATTAGTGTACTCATTATTTGGGTTGTCGCTATGTCTGGGAGTATGGTATCTCAGGTCTCCCCTCTGGGGGAGGAGAGGGGGAGCAAGAAGGAACAAGAGGTTGGTCAGCTCAAAGAGCCGAGTCAGGAAGAGGTTGGGGGAGATTTTGATTGATTTGGGCTATATATCGGAGGAAGATTTTGTCACTGTATTCAGTGAGCAGCAGAGTTTGCCCTGGGTGGAGTTAGACCCATATTATATCGACCCTTCCCTCAAATATATTATCCCGAGGGAGGTGGCTGATAAACATTCCATCCTCCCCCTTCTTCTTCTGAAGAATTCTCTTTTGGTCGCTACACCCGACCTATTGGGGGAGGAAAAGTTGAAGGAACTTGAAGGGATAGCACAACGCCGCATTGAGCTGAGGTTAGTAACTCTGTCGGACTTCAGCTTCGCATTGCACCACTATTACGATTGGGAACAGGAAATTAAAGGACCGAGATTAGGTAGGCTATTAGTAGAGGAGAAGCTTATCACCGCAGAAGAGTTACAGAAAGCCTTCAAGTATCAGAAGAAGAGCGGGAAACGCCTGGGGGAGGCATTGGTGGAGTTAAAGCTTCTGAAAGAAGAGGAGCTGGAGCAGGCTTTAAGCCGGCAGCTCAGTTTGAATTTCATAGACCCCGACCCGCAGCTGATAGATACGGGTGTGTTGGCGAAAATCCCCGAGGAGGTAGCTCGCCGCACTTGCTCCCTACCTCTGCTGCTGATTGGCGATACTCTTTTGGTGGCTACCTATCGTCCTGATAAGGCTCTGAGAGAGGAGCTGGAGAGAGTTTCTGGCAGGAATCTGAGATTTGTTCTTGCCTCCAAAGAGAAGATCATGCGCGCCATAGACTATTGCTACACCCAATGGCGACAGGAGCGAGAAGAGTCTGAAAAGTTGGGGGAATATCTCGTAAATCGCGATCTGATTGGCCCATCCCAGCTGGAGGAAGGGTTAGCCATTCAACAGAAAAGCAGGGAGAAGTTGGGGAAAATATTAGTAGATAAAGGGTTCATATCTTCCGAGCAACTTATGGAAGCCCTGTCCGCCCGATGGGGGATATCTTATGTTAAGATTGACTTAGAGAGAATAGATAGAGGGCTCATAAAGGATTTCTATTCGCGGAATTATCTTCTAAAAAATTGCCTGGTACCTCTTTACATTGAGGGGAA
>JAOUOQ010000347.1 GCA_029880275.1 Candidatus Aminicenantota bacterium
CACCCCCGATAACATCAAGCTCTCCGCTTACAAAGCCATAGATGAGAATTTTACCCGGTACACCGAGCCAGCAGGTATCCTTGAGCTGAGAAAAGCAGTGATAGAAAAATATCGGCGTGACTTTGGTGCTCAATACAAGCCCAATGAGGTAGTCATCAGCTCGGGCGGCAAGCACTCCCTCTTCAATCTTATGTTGGCCATCATCGAGGAAGGGGACGAGGTGCTCATTCCTGCTCCTTACTGGGTCTCCTACCCCCAGCAGGTCATTCTTGCCGGAGGAAAGCTGCGTCATATCGAGCTGCAAGAGGAAAATCAGTTCGTCCTCACGCGAGATATTCTGGAACAGAGCCTCACTGCCAACACCAAGGCGGTTATCATCAATACCCCTTCTAACCCTACCGGAAGTGTGATACCCGAAGAGGAATTAGAGAAAATCGCTGAATTGGCACTAAAAAAGAGAATATACATCATCTTTGACGAATGCTACGAGAAGCTGACCTATGATGGGATTAAGCACTTCTCCTTAGCCTCCTTACAAGAGGCCAAAGAGGTCACCCTCATTATCAACTCGGTCTCCAAAACCTACGCTATGCCCGGTTGGCGTATAGGTTTTGCCCTGGGACCAGAGAAGGTGATCTCCACAGTAACCAAGCTCCAGAGCCATACCACCTCCGCTCCGTGCTCCATCTCCCAGAAGGCAGCAGTGGAAGCCCTCAATGGCAGCCAGGATTTTATCAAAGAAATGCTCGCCCAATATACTCTCCGACGGAATTATATGGTGGAAGCCCTCAACTCCATCACCGGAATATCCTGTCATAAGCCCCAGGGGGCTTTTTATATTTTCCCCAACATCACTCGTCTACTGGAGTCCACGAATATAAATAGCTCGGAAGAGTTTTCCCGCCAGCTGGTCAGCCACGCCAGGGTAGCGGTGGTGCCGGGCAGCTCCTTCGGCAAGGAGGGCTATCTGAGGCTGTCCTTTGCCACCTCAATAGAGGTCATCAAAGAGAGCATGAAACGAATGAAGGAGTTTGTCGAAGGTCTGTAGGTATCTCCTTACCGGGTAATTAAATAATGCGACAGAAGCTCTCGCTCAAATACGGGCGCGAAGAGGTTACATTCACCTACGAGGGAAACGAGCTTCAGCTTCTTGTCCCTCGCCAGAAAGAACCGCCTTTAAGTGATGAGGAAATCCTCTATGCCCTGAAGAACCCCATAAGTTCCCCTCCGCTGAAGGAGATTGTTCGCCCAGGGCAGAGCGTATTAATTGCTGTGTCTGACATCACCCGCACCACTGGTATGGAGCGAATATTGCCCCCTCTTGTTCAGGAGCTGCAGCAGTGCCATATCTCTGATGGGAGAATAAGGTTCATCTTCGCCGTTGGCAACCACCGACCTGTCCTCCCTGAGGAGGCGAAGGCCATTCTTGGTAAGGATATCTACAACAGCTTCGGCACCCTCAACCATCACTCTTCCGACGAACAGGAGTTGGTCAAGCTCGGAAAGACGGCTTTTGATACCGAGGTCTCCGTTAACAAAGAGGTGATGGAGTCGGACAGGGTGATACTCACCGGAGGAGTAGGGTTTCACTACTTTGCCGGCTTCACCGGGGGGCGTAAGTCAATAGCTCCCGGGCTTAGCTCTTACAGGTCTATTTGCCATAACCATCTTCTCTCCATCGATTTTGAGAGGGGCTGCTTCGCCGAAGGGGTTGCTCCTGCCAGTTTAGATTCTAATCCGGTTCATAAAGATATGATGGAAGCCTGCGCAATGGTAGACCCCGATTTTATTGTAAATTCGGTGGTAAATGAACATCAAGGAGTAGTGGGGCTTTTTGCTGGTCACTGGAGAGACACTCATCTTCAGGCTGCAAGATGCTATTCCCACTCTCACTTCGTCCCCGTAGCGGAGAAGAGGGAGCTGGTGATCGCCAGCTGCGGTGGATTTCCGAAGGATATAAACTTTATCCAGGCGCATAAAACCATTCAGCACGCCAGCCGCTGTCTGCGGGAGGGCGGGACCATGATTGTGTTGGCGGAATGTGACGGCGGGATGGGAAACGAAGACCTCATAAACTGGTTCCCCATACATAGTACCCAACAGCTCCTGACCCGTTTAATAAATGCCTTTCATTTGAATGGTCAAACCGCCTTTGCCCTTCATACCATAACATCCAGGTTCAGGGTGATTTTCATCTCCTCATTAAAGCCTTCCATAGTAA
>JAOUOQ010000346.1 GCA_029880275.1 Candidatus Aminicenantota bacterium
AAGTTGCCTAAAGCCAGATGGAGCTCTCCGTTGGTATTTGCTCCTCCGAAGGCTTTGAAGGTGCTGATGAGGGAGCCGTTGACCTCAAAGAACTTCACCCATGACTTTGCTCCCTCACCCTGACCGGCGGCTATCTCATCCAGTTTATCGGCATCCACATCACCCACTGCCAGATGCACCTCACCCTGGCTGTTCACTCCTCCAAAGGCTTTGAAGCTGCCCCAGTCTCTCCCCAGCAGGCTGAACTGCTTTATCCAGCTTTTGCCGCCCAGACCATGAGCGGTGATAAAGGCGCCGCCACCTAAAATGAGATTAGTCACCCCGTCACAAGAGCTGTAAGCATCACCGGGGTCAGCGTCAGCATCAGGGGCACCGATGATAATATCATTATATCCATCGCCGTTTACATCCCCGCTGGCCGCCGCAGAACCTAAACTATCAAGCTTATAATCCCCGCAGACGGTGATGTCGGCTGGTGTTGTGCTCAGGTCGATAGTTGTGGGTGATGAGAAAATCTTTCCGAAGATGACATAGGTCTCCCCGGCATGCAAGCGTCCACCGGGCTCAGCTCCCCAGGCACCGATGATAAGGTCATCATATCCATCACCGTTGATATCCCCGCTGGCCACCGCACAGCCAGAATAATCACCATAATCATCCCCCCAAACGGTGATGTCGGCTGGTAGAACGCTCAAGTCAATAGTATGTTTTGAAGGCCATGGTGTGCTGAATCCAAAGATGACATAGGTCTCCCCAGCATAGGTGCGTCCACCGGGGGCAGCCCAAGAGGCGCCGATGATGACATCATCATATCCATCACCGTTCACATCCCCGCTGTCCACCGCAGAGCCGCACATATCACTAGCATCATCCCCGCAGACGGTGATGTCGGCTTGTGTGGTGCTCAGGTCAATGGTTGGCAGCGGGCTGCTGGAGCCGAAGATGACATAGGTCTCCCCAGCATAGCTGCGCCCACCTGGAGCAGCTCCATAGGCACCGATGATTATATCATCGTATGCATCTCCGTTTATATCCCCGCTGGCAAGCATATCGCCAGAATAATCAGCAGCATCATCCCCGCAGACGGTGATGTCGGCTGGTGTGGTGCTCAGGTCAATAGTTACGGGAGAAGATGGGCTGGAGCCGAAGATGACATAGGTCTCCCCGGCTCGGCTGCGTCCACCTGGGTCAGCTCCCCAGGCACCGATGATTATATCATCGTATGCATCTCCGTTTATATCCCCGCTGGCCACCGCATCGCCAGAATAATCATCAGCATCATCCCCGCAGACGGTGATGTCGGCTGATGAGACGTTCAGGTCGATAGTTGAAGGTGGAGTGCTTGAGCCAAAGATGACATAGGTCTTCCCGGCCAGGTGACGTGGAGGGTCACCGGGGTCAGCTGATGAAGCACCGATGATGATATCATCATATCCATCACCGTTGATATCCCCGCTGGCCACAGCCTCGCCAGAATTATCATTCGATTCATCTCCGGAGATGGTGATGTCGGCTGATGTGGTACCCAGGTCGATCGTTGAAGGCGGTAAGCCGGAGCCGAAGATGACATAGGTCTCCCCAGCAAAGCTGCGTCCACCGGGGTCAGCATAATGGGCACCGATGATGATGTCCATAAAGCCATCGCCATTAATGTCTCCAGAGGCGACCGCCCAGCCAGAATAATCAGAATCATCAATCCCCAGCACGCGCATGTCCCCCCACACCTTATCCAGGTCAATCACCCGCTGAGCAAACACTATCCCCGAGAGGGTAAGAATGAAGACCAACAAAGCCGAAACGATAAAACTGTTGCGCCCTAACATTTTGGCTACCTCCTTTTTTTAAAGTAGGTTATAGTTCTTTCCCCCACCACCGCGGTGATGAGAATTATTGATCATTTGCTCTCTGTATGAAAAATAAATCAGTTGCATGAAAATTATACTTACCCACCAAAGCTATGTGCAGAATAATCATCTGGTAGAAACCCAGAGTGAAAAACCTTTTCATAACCTTTGATTAAACTCTCCTCTCGTATCTTCTTTCTTGATTGAGAGAGTATATTAAAAAATTATCACAAAACTGCTGATAGTGTCAAGAAAAAAATGTATTAAATTACATCATTGTCAATAAATATTGCCTTGCATTTTCTATATCCCCTGAGAGACAATACACCTTTCCCTCCTGCGCGGCTCCTCAGATAGGCTTTGGCTTCAAATTTTCA
>JAOUOQ010000348.1 GCA_029880275.1 Candidatus Aminicenantota bacterium
CGATAGAACCGATGCCGAAGGAGGGGGATACGCGCTATCAATTCAACTGGAACAGCCCGATGCTTATCTCGCCTCATAATCCTAACACTATCTATTACGGCGGCAACAGATTGTTCAAATCGACCGACCGGGGTGAGACATGGACGGCAAGCCCCGACCTCACCACCAGAACCGACCGGGATAAGCTGCCCATTATGGGCGTGCTGGTGGACGAAAACACCCTCTCCGCACACGATGGGATTGAGTTCTATGGAACGATGATCACCATTTCGGAGTCTCCCATCAAAGAGGGTTTGCTCTATGTGGGAACCGATGACGGCAATCTCCAGGTCTCCAGAGATGGGAGTAAAACCTGGAAGAATGTGATTGACAAGGTTCCCGGTGTGCCCAAACGAACCTATGTCAGCCGGGTAGTGGCTTCCTATTTTGAGGAAGGGCGGGCTTACGCCACCTTCGACGGTCACCGCAATGACGATTTTAAACCCTATGTTTACATCACCAACAACTACGGCGAGAACTGGAAGTCAATCTCCGGCAACCTGCCGGTGGGGGGCACCGTCAATGTCATCAGGGAGCATCCTAAAAACGCGGACCTCCTCTTTGTGGGGACCGAGCGGGGGGCTTATGTCTCCTTCGACCGCGGGGGGAACTGGATTCGGCTTCAGAAAAATCTGCCCATTGTCCCGGTAGATGACATTCTGATTCACACTCGGGATAACGACCTTATTTTTGGCACTCACGGGCGGAGCATCTGGATTCTGGATGACATTACACCGCTGGAGCAGCTCACCGGCAAGGTGCTCGACTCAGAGGCGTATCTGTTTGATATTCGACCGGCAATGATGTTCAACTACTACAGCCATAAGGGGGATACAGGACATAAAGCCTTTATAGCACCTAATCCACCCTTCGGAGCCATCATCAGCTACTACCTGAAGTCGGAAGCCACAGAAGAGGTAAAGATCACGGTTATGGACAAGACGGGTGATGTCATCAGAGAGCTTACCGGTCCCAAAGAGGCGGGGATAAACAGAATTACCTGGGATTTAAGGTATCCTCCCCCGGTTCCACCAGAAGCAGGGGAGCAGGTGAGATTCCGCCGTGGCCCACAGGGACCTTTTGTGCTTCCTGATGAATATGTGGTGAAGCTCGCTGCCGGAGGGCAGGAGATGACCAGGACCGTTCAGGTGGAAGGTGACACCCGCATTGTGGTCGCTGAAGCTGACCGAAAGGCACAGCAGGAGGCGATATTCACGCTCAACAGGCTGTATGCTTCAGCCTATGCCGCCAACAGGGCATCGGATGACATTAAAACTCAGCTCACCGGCCTGAAGGGGAGACTCAAGAAGCTGCCGCAGGTTCCCGATGATGTCACTTCGGCGGTGGACTCCGTTATTGAGCAGATAGATAAGATTCGGGAGAATCTGGTGGGGAGCCCCGAGCTGAGAAGAAGGGGAATCACCCCTGTCTTCAGTGAGATCAGCAGTCTCTCCTCTGGGATTGGCAGGTACACTGGTGCTCCGACTCCTTACCAGGCGGAGAGAGTTAAGGTGCTTCCCGGGAAATTAACGCCTCTCATTGAGGAGCTGAACGCGGTTATTGAAAAATCGATCCCCGAGCTCAACAGGATAATGAACGAGAACAACATCCCCTGGCTGATCCCGGTGAAACCGGTCAAGATGCCCTGAGATACGAAGCATATGGCAATGTAGCCCCTCTTATCGGGTGTGTTCCGAAGGTTCTTCATCATTAGAACACGAAAAGAATAGGTTTGCAGGCTGCGGTATTGGTTCTGACGAGAGATTGAAGGATTAGGATAACTCCGAAGGGCTTTCTCTGTCTTCTTTAAGGTTAGCATATCCGATAATCCCGCGGAAGTTCGGCTAAATATAAATCTGTGTAGCGGCTGTTCGGGTAAAGGGAGGGGTGTGTGCTTAAAAGAGGGATTGAGGGTCCAGAGTCTGTGGAGGGCTGCTGGGGGTTATCTCGGAGAAGGAAAAAGTAGTGAAAAGGTATAGTTATCTAATTTTGCTTATCGCTCTTACCAGCGGGCTTGCCTATCCCCAGACAAAGGGAAGAGTAAGTGGTCGGGTATTAGACCAGGATGGAAAGCCATTGGCTTATGTTAAGGTAGAGGTATGCGATACTCCCACTGCGACTCAGACCCTCCCCGATGGGACCTTTGCGCTGGAGAACCTGGCGCCGGGGAAATATCGT
>JAOUOQ010000066.1 GCA_029880275.1 Candidatus Aminicenantota bacterium
AGTTCAATCAGGTCGTAGATCATCTCGCCCACAGCAGCTGTTTTGGTGCTGACCCAGTTTATATGCCCGAATCTGGTGTTCTGCCGGTGGTGGTCGATATTAATGATATAAGACCCCTCGAGCCCATGTAATCCGGTGCGCTCTATGAAACTACACTCCAGCACAAATGCCACCGGATACACTCTCTCCAGGCTTTTGCCAACTCTAATCTTCTCACTTTGAGGTAGAGGTCGGTAGAGAGTGGGTATGGGGTGGTAGTTGATGACGGATACCTTTTTGCCCATACTCTCCAGAGCGAGAGCCAGGGCGATTTGAGAGCCGATGGAGTCACCATCTGGGTTCTGGTGAGAGGTGATCAAGAAATCATCCCGTTCCTTTATAAGTTCGGTAATCCTCTTTTTCATCGCCATATTTGAGCGCCCGGAGGAAAGCTTCTGAGGAACAGAATCCCTCTGGGGGCAGCCCTATGTCTCCCGATGTTCATTTATTCTTCAGCTTCTCCAGAAGCTGGTCGATATGGGCTCCATACTCAATGGAGGTATCCATATAGAAGGACAGGGTAGGACAATGGCGCAGCTGTAATCTGTGACCCAGCTCCCTTCTAAGGAAACCTGTCGCCTGTTTAAGCCCGGCTATAGTCCGCTCCTTATCTCCTTTATCTCCCAAAATGCTAAAGTATATTTTAGCATGGCGCAGATCGGAGCTCATCTTGACCCCGGTTATGGTGATGAAGCCCACCCGGGGGTCTCTCAGGTCGGTCATAATGATGTTGCTGAGCTCGACCTTGACCAGCTCGGCAACCCTTTCTGCTCTACCAATGGTCATCTTTTACCTCTCTTTGCTCGAGGAAAAGGTGATAAGATGCCCAAGATGTTCTATTAGATGAGATATTCAACATGACAATCAATTATCTCGCATTGGGTGTTGCTTTCTATTATCTCGATAGCTTTGTTTATGGTGGTGTGAAGGACATCTTTGCTGGAGGCAATGGAGACCATCCCTATTTTAGCCCGTTGCCAGAGGTTCTGGAAATCGACCTCGGCTAAGGATAAGTTGAAGCGGGCACGAAGCCTATCCTTGATACCCTTTATTAAAAGCCTCTTATCCTTGAGACTGCGACTTCCTGGTAGAAGAAGCTCTACCACACAGAGGCCCACCACCATTTCTTCTTCCGATTGGCTTATAGTTTCTCCGGCTTTCTCTCCATATGGAAAGCTTCAATGACATCCCCGACTTTGATGTCGTTGAAATTAGCTATCCTTAAACCGCATTCCAAGCCGCTCTTCACTTCGGTGGCATCGTCTTTAAAGCGCTTTAAGGAGCCTATTTTCCCCTCGTAAATGACCACATTGTCCCGCAACAGGCGGATTTCTGCATCGCTGGTTATCTTGCCATCAGCTACATAGCAGCCAGCCACAATCCCGAAGCGGGGAATTCTGAAGGTTTCTCTCACCTCCGCCCTTCCCAGATATAATTCCTGGAAGGTAGGCTCTAACATACCCACCATGGCATTCTTTATCTCATTGGTTATGCTATAGATAACTGTATGAAGGCGGATGTCTACCTTCTCCGCTTCTGCCAGTTCTTTGGCTTTTTTTTCGGGGCGGACATTAAAGCCGATAACTATGGCGTTGGAAGCGGAGGCGAGGAGGATGTCCGACTCGGTTATGGCGCCGGGTCCGCTATAAATGATGTTTATTTTCACCTTGTCCGAGCTCAGCTTGGAGAGGGCTTCGGAGAGGACTTCAACCGAGCCCTGCACATCCGCTTTCAGCACTAAGGGCAGCTCTTTGGTGGTTCCTTCTTTCATGCGGTGGAAAAGCTGGTCCAAGGTTAAGCGGGAAGGTCTTACCAGACTCCTCTCCCGGAGCTTACTCTGGCGGTAGTTGCTTATTTGCCGTGCCTTCAACTCGTCGCGGACTACCTGGAAGAAATCACCCGCCTTGGGGACGCTCTGCAGGCCGATAATCTCCACCGGGGTGGAAGGAGCAGCGGTGATGATTTTCTGACCAAGCTCGTTAAACATTGCCCGCACCTTTCCATAAACGGCACCCATCACGAAGTGGTCGCCTACTTTAACTATTCCATCCTGGATGAGAACGGTAGCCACAGGTCCGCGGGCTTTATCCAGCTTGGCTTCCAACACGCTCCCCTTCCCCAATGCTTTGGGGCTTGCTTTGAGCTCCAGAAGGTCGGCAACTAACAAAATCATTTCCAAGAGAAGCTGCAGGCCGACCTTCTTTTTGGCGGAGATTTCTACACATACGGTATCTCCCCCCAAATCTTCGGCAAGCAGCCCATGTTTGCTCAGCTGCTGCTTGGCCTTGGCGGCTTTGGCTTCTGGTTTATCTATCTTGTTGATGGCGACAATGATGGGGACCTCAGCTGCCTTGGCGTGGCTTATGGCTTCCAGGGTCTGCGGCATAACCCCATCGTCAGCAGCTACCACCAGGACCACAATGTCGGTCACCTTAGCCCCCCGAGCCCTCATTCGGGTGAATGCCTCGTGCCCCGGTGTGTCGAGGAACACAATTCCCCGCTCCCCCACTTTTACCTGGTAAGCCCCGATGTGCTGGGTTATTCCCCCTGTCTCCTTGGCGATGATGTTGGACTCCCTGATAGCATCCAGCAGGGAGGTCTTTCCGTGGTTGACATGCCCCATGATGGTTACCACCGGGTAGCGAGCAACTACCTCTTTTTCTCCCTCAACCTTCTCCTCCTGGGCTACCTCTTCCTCAAAGCTTATGACCTCGGCTTCATATCCGAATTGCCGGCATACCTCCAGGGCAATATCCCTGTCCAGGGTTTGGTTGATTGAGGCTATAACCCCCATGTTCAGCAAGCTCTTCAGCACATTTTTCGATTTGGTCTGCAGTTTGGCAGAAAGCTCTTTTACGTTTACCCCTTCGGAGAGGAGTAATTTTGGCTTATGCTCTACTTTGGGCTCTTGCGCCTGGGTGGCGGAGGGCTCTTTGGTCTCTTCAGCAGGGGACGCTGAAGAGGAGAGGAGTCTCATGGCCTCCTCTTCTTCGACCAGGCTGGCATGGCTTTTCACCTTGATTCCCGATGCGGAGAGCCGTTCAATAACCTCTTTGTTGGTCAGCTTCAGCTCTTTGGCGATTTCATAGATTCTTTTTTTGGCCATTGATATTTCCTTAATGCGCTATTTCTTCTTGGTGAGGAGCTTTTTGGCTTCGGCTATAAGCTGGGAAGCCTTTGTATTTCCAATGGATAGCAGGGCTGCCAGCTCCTTACTGCTGGCGCTGCTTAACCTCTCCAGAGTGCCAAAGCCCGCTTTGAGGAGTTGCTCCTTTATCTGTTCGTCTATGCCAGGGAGTTGAGCTAATTTCTTCCGGCTTTTAGCCAGAAGCTCCCTTTCCAGTTCTTCTTCTTCCCTTTTTTCGGTCTCACTTTTGATGTCAATCTTCCAGCTGGTCAGCTTCGAAGCCAGCCGGACATTCTGTCCCTTCCTGCCTATTGCCAGGGAAAGCTGGTTGTCTTCTACAATCACCTCAATATGCCTCTCTTTCTCGTCAAGGATGGTCATCTGCTTAATCTTTGCCGGGTTAAGGGCGTTGGTAATATATGTATTGGGGTTGTTTGAGTATTCTACTATATCAATCTTCTCCCGGCGAAGCTCTCGAATGATTGAATGCACCCGATTCCCTTTTATTCCCACGCAAGCGCCTACTGGATCGATATCTTTGACCTTAGAGCAAACGGCCACTTTTGCCCTATCCCCTGCTTCTCTTACTACATTTTTTATTTCAATGATATTATCAGAAATTTCGGGAACTTCCATCTCAAAAAGCTTGTACAGGAAACGTGGGGCAGCCCGGGATACGACAACCTGGGGACCTTTAACACTCTGTTTGACCTCCATTATCAATGATCGAATCCTGTCTCCCTGGCTAAAATTCTCTCCCCAGGGGAGCTCTTTTCTTGGCAATATGGCTTCCGCCTCCCTTCCCAGGTCGATGATAATGTCCCCCCATTCAAAGCGTTTCACTATGCCGTTTACTATCTCTCCCACACGGTTTATATATTCGTTGTATATACTATCTCTCTCCGCCTCGTATACCTTCTGTAGAATGACCTGCTTGGCGGTCTGAGCTGCAATCCTCCCTAATCCATTGGTCAATTTGGGCACATCTATCTCGGAGCCGACCTCTGCCACGGGGTTGATCTTTTGAGCTTCCTCCAGAGTAATCTCCTTGCTCGGGTCGGCTACCTCGGTGACCACCTTCTTTCGGGCAAAGACCTCAACCTGCCCCTTTTGCTGATTGAAGCGGGAGAAAAGATCCTCGCCGCTGCGGTAGAACTTCTTTGCCGCCGTGGTCATCGCCTCTTCGACTGCCTTGATGATGACCTCGATGTCCAGCCCCTTCTCTCTGCTTATCAGTTCTATAGTCTGATAGAGTTGGCTGTTCATATCTTACTCTCTAACGGAAGGTATGGCATATCCTGTTTATAGTTCGACCTTCAGACGGGCTTTAGCCACTTCCTTAAGGGGAATGGTGAGCGGCTGTTCCCCTTTTTCCAGCGCGAGGCTAATAATCCCGTCTTGACAGCCGATTAAACTCCCGACAAACCTTTTTCGCCCCTCTATGGGATTCACGGTTTCTATCTTAACCTTCTTGCCGCGGAAGCGGATGTAGTCCTTCTCCTTTACCAGCGGGCGGTTGAGACCCGGAGAGGAGACCTCCAGGGTGTAGCGATGGGGGATAACATTCTCCACATCGAAGATGGTGCTCAGCTGCTTGCTGATATTCTGGCAATCGTTTAGTCCCACGCCCTCTTCTTTATCAATATAAACCGTGAGTACCCACCTCCCCCCCTGCTGTTTGTATTCCACCAGCACCAGCTCCAGTCCTTCGGAGGAAGCTACGCTTTCGGCAATCTCCTCTACCTTTTTTCTGATAGTTTCTATCCGTTCCATTCTCCCCCTGCATTTAATAAAAAAAGTGGGGGGAAAACCCACTTGTTCAATGTAACTTTGTATATAATACATTAAAATTATAGCACTTGCAAGGGGAAATGTCAACGAGTAGGGAGAGCTTCAAGAACTTTGTGTAAAAAGCATATAGGGGGTATCCTTTTTAGTTGTGTTGATCATGATCAGGGCAAACAGGTGTCTCTCTGAGCTTCTTTTCTATTTATAATGCCTACGGATTATGAGCCGCCGTTTTGGACCCTTATGTGGAATGTTCAATCTTGTTTCGGAGTAAGAGGAATCGCTTTTGCTCTTAGAGCATATCACTGCACATCGATCTTATCCTTTTTGTCCATTGCCCTTATGCTTCTACAAGATTTGTCCCCTCCTCTTTTTTACAAATTTGAAGAAGACCTGAGTATTTTATTACCAATCTTTCAGATAAAGCCTGAATAATCTGCTGTCCTCTTTCTTTTCGACAGTCTTAAATAATCTTTGGATATGGGGAAAAAGTCTTTCACTTGCTGGGAAGCGGAAGAGATAAACGGGCACATCCTTTTTAAGAGATTGCCTGATATAATTATGGGTTCTCGGATTTATAGTTCTGTCACGAAGAAAAAGGAAGCTGTATTTTTTTGCCCTATCATATCTTATTGGTTTAATCTGACCTTTCTCTATCCTTGCCCAATGTGGTGTGACGGAAAGCGAAACATGCACTATTTTACCCGCTGTTTGTTCTGTAAAATACTGTTCTGCGATTATGGGATTCAATTGCGAAATGATTATGCAATTGTTGGGGATATGTTTTTTAATTTCCTCGATCATTTTATACTGACGGTTAACTATCCAACCTGATGATTTCGGCTGTGAATAACTCCAGATGCCCATCTGGATTATGGTCATCAAAAAGAGGCCTAACATGATCAGACTGAATATGGACCTTTTGGTCAGGGATTTGAAAATCCCCTTATCAATTGATAATGTCAAGCCATATGCAGCCAGAACCATTAATAAAGGGATACCCTGCAATAGGTGGCGACCCTGCTGTACAGCATAGAACGAGAAAAAAGCAAACAGTGAGCATACCAATATGGATGAGAATATCAGAAATATCATCTTTTTATTAGGCTGCCTTCTTTCGGAAAGGATGAAGAGAAATCCTCCTACCAGGAGGGGAACCATGGTAGCCGGATAAAAAGTTTTTGTCATGCCCAAAAAGACGAGTAAAAAAACAATGAAATTCCCCATTTTGAAACCATGATGTGGGTGGGCAAAGAACTTGAAGGAGAAGCTTTTTATCTTTTGGCCGTAACGGTCTGGTTCCCGTACCTCGTATCCTGTTTTCAAGGGGGAGCCAAAAGTATGAAATTGATAGTGCAGCAGTGGTGTCAGAGCTAATATTATACCAAACAAAACAATTGTCTCCTTTTTAAAAATTGACCGAGGATTAGATTTTCCCCCCAGCAATAATGAGATGAGCACTGGGGGTATGAACAGAAAGTTGGTCAAATGCACGGAAACGCTAAAACCCGTAATGAGCCCCAAAAATAATAAAAGGAGAAAATTTTGTATCCTTAAGTTGAGATGAGTTACTTTCAATAATAGCCAGCAGATGAATATAGCCAAAAAAGTAGATGATGTCTCAGTCATGACAAATTTGCTAAAGCTTATATGTGTGGGACAAAGGGAAACAAAAAGCGCCGCAATAAGTCCGGTAAATCTATTTCCTAACTTCTTGCCAATGAGATAAGCAAATACTATGGACAACAGCGCAAAAAACAGGGTGCAATAGACAGCATTATAAGGCTGGTTGCCAAAGATAATATAAAAGGGGATGATGAGCAATGGATAGCCATAGGGGTATTTGAGAGGATAATACTGCCCGTAGAATTTTATCCCAATTATATGGTAATGGTATAAATTATAAGCTGACAGTGAGTATTCAGAAGAGTCGGGTGGAGTTAAGTCGGCCAAAGATGTAGGGCTAATGTAACGAATCTTGAATGAAAATATCAGAATGCACAGCAGCAAGAGAAGATGGATATATTTTTTAAGCAATACCATTGATGGGAACCACTTTCATACCAGGAAACAAATATTAACTCTGTTAGGTAAGATAATATATTACAGGGGTTTTATGCGTTAAATATGTAAATGCTATGTATGTATAAGTTATATATTAAATATGGAAGGAATTCAATAATTATTAACGATTGTTTTTTATTTCAGATACCCCAGGGCTTTTAGCCTCTTGATGAGCTCTTCATCTAACTTGAGCTCCTGTTTTCTGGCTCTATCAGGCTCTAAAAGGAGCTTATTCTTTTTAATGTATGCTCTTAAGTCAGATTGGGCTTGTTCAACAAGGGCGGATTCCAGCTTAATGAGGTTAACTCTCTCCTGGGGATCATATGTTAAGTTAAATAATTGCTCGCTGGTGATGTCAATCTCATACACATCAAATGTTGCCTGGAATTCACCATCAAGAGAATAGATGTATTTATATCTATCAGTTATTATTGATTGTAGCCTGATCTTAGACACCTTGCTTTTTAATTCGGAAAAGATAATATTGGATTTTTGCCGTTCTTTCCCTTCTATGAGCGGTAATAAGCTTGTTCCCATAATTTTGGCTCTGTCATAAGGCTCAATACCAGCGAGATCGAGCAAGGTGGGAAATACATCTATCAGACTTGCTTTATCTTCGACTGTCTTTTTTTTCACCTTCAATACCGGAGCATAAATAATCAGAGGGACATGCAGCAGCTCATTAAACAGCGAGTGCCCATGAGTGGCTGCAATATCATAATGTTCCCAGAATTCTTCTCCGTGGTCGCTGGTGATAATTATAATGGTATTTTTTAAGAGACCAAACTCCTTTAATTTATCAAATAATAATCCCAAATATCTATCAGCATATAAGACCCCCCCATCGTAAAGGGCTCTAATGTATTGCTTTTCTTTTTCCGAGGCGGTTTCTATTATTCTCATAGTTTTTTTATCAGAAGAAAAATGTCTTCTATGGTCTGCTGGTATCCTTCCGTAGTCTAAGTCTTTAGCGAAGCTATCCCTGGTATAGGGTGCGTGGGTCTCATAGGTATGGAAGAATAAAAAGAACCTCGTTTGTCTATTCTTTTCCAGCCAATTGATAGTTTCTTGGTATACCTCTTCAATCTTACCCCACATAGAAGTATCGGAATAAATGTTAAAACCTTTATCAAAGCCTAATTGGTGAGTTACCCATACCCCTCCCGTGAAAGCGGCGGTATTATATCCGGATTCATATAAAACTTCCGCCAGGGTGGTCTCATTTTCAGGTAGATACTTCCCTTCCACATCAACATCTAACCATAAATGTTTGGAGGTGAACAAGCTTGCATGGGAAGGCGTGGTCCAGGGTGAGGTGGAGAAGGCATTTTTAAATATGACAGACTGGGGACGCTCTGCCAATTCGTCTATGTGAGGAGAGGTTTTTCTAAAATTACCATAGCAGCTTAAGGCATCCGCCCGCAGGGTATCGAGAACAATAAGTATAATGTTTGGGCGTTTATCGTTATAACCTGGACTATAAACCGTGGGGTTGCTCCACACTGCATAATCATACCTGAGGTCGGGGGGGCGGTTATAAGGCTCTTTTGGTGGATATGAGCCCTGGGTTTCCAATACCAGGGCAATTTCTTGACCTTTGAATTGGGAAAGGTCGATTGAATGGTCAAACCATCTTCGATGTTTCTCGTAATGTTTGGGATCTATGTAGTCCGAAAAAAGGATATGCTCTTTCCCCTTTTTATCCACTGCCTTAACATAGAATTGAACCCCATCCCCTTCACCCCCCCAGGCATTCTTGAGAACTCCGTAACCAAAGCAGAAAACAGCATCCTCAGGCACATTG
>JAOUOQ010000349.1 GCA_029880275.1 Candidatus Aminicenantota bacterium
CGCCGTAGGGGATGTTGATATGGATGGTGTGGGGGAGATTGTCGTGGCACACGGTCCGGGAGGTGATTCCTGGGTCAAGGTCTTTGACTACGGCAATCCGCCCGCCATGCTAACCACCTTCAAAGCCTTCGGGGCTGCCAACGCCAATGGTGAAGTGCGGGTAGCGGCAGGCAACACTACTGCGGTTATGGGGGAGATTATAACCGGTCAAGGGCACGGCGGGAAATCCTGGGTGAAGGTGTGGGATTATGCCACACCTCCAACGCTATATAGTAGCTTCAAGGCCTTTGGCGCCAGTAATCCCAGCGGCGGTGTTGATGTCGGGCTGGGAAACTTCGACAACGACCTCAGTGGACGGCAGCTCATCGCGGTGGGGCAGGGTGGTCCGGGCACCACAGCAGCTGCTGCGGCCAAAAGCTGGGTCAAGATTTTCAACGAGTTAGGAACCTTTATAACCAACTTCAAGGCCTTTGGTGCTTCCAACGCCAACGGTCGTGTGACCGTGGACGCTGGTCAAGGGGATGGTACCGATGTTAATGAGGAAATAATCGTTGGTCAGGGTGTTGGAGGGCAATCCTGGGTCAAGGTATTTGATTACGGAACTCCGCCGACCTTCGCCCACAGCTTCAAAGCCTTCGGCGCTTCCAACGCTCAGGGTCAGGTCGATGTAGCCGGGAAGTCCTTCAGTAACGCCAACTGGTTGGAGAACTTTAACGATGGGGTGGCCAATAACTTCTACGACGACGATTCGGGCAACTGGGGAGTAAGCGGCAGTGAGTATGTGATGATTCAGGCAGATGCCATCAACTTCACCTGGACCGGCGCCTACTACAACCGGGTGTATACCGACTTCAGCTACACCATCGATGTCAAGCGGGTGAGCGGCCTCACTACTGAAGCTAACTCTATCCTCTTCCGTGGAGTTGATACCGGCAACACCTATATGTTCAACATCGACTGCAACGGTAATTATATATTAGGAGTACGCTCAGGTGGAATGGATTACAAAGCGCTGGCAGGGTGGCTCTACACTCCCTATTTGAATACCGGGCTGGATACCTGGAACACTATTCAGGTGATATGCATAGGTCCCACCATAGCCGTCTATGCTAACGGGAATCTGCTGACCACGGTGACCGACAGCACCTTTACCAGCGGTAAAGTAGGGGTGGGAGCCTACGCTTCTACTAATGGTAATGAGGTTCACTTTGATAATCTCAAATTCAGGAGAGCCTCTCTGGGACCGGCAGCTCCTCCTCCGTCGTCCCCGACCAAGGTGACGAAGGAGACAGTGAAGAAGCAAGCGAAATCTCTATTAGGTGAGAGTAAATAGCCTGTTCATCCCCGGAGTCTTACTCTGGGATTTTGTTCCTCGGGTAAATCTCCGGGGATTTTTTTATTCTTGCTTGGGAGACTATATTCGGCTATGGTTACTTCCTGCGGTCGGTGATTTCAAAAATAGGCTTATAACAATAGCTTATAAATTAAACAGATAGGTAAACTTAATCAGCAGCGCTCGGTCACGGATGCCAGCCGGCAGCCCCTCCACCAGGCGGCGCTCGTTGTAGACTATAAAGAGGTCGCTGCCCGGTTTATGAATGAAGTTGAGCCTTATGTTTACATCTACCTCATCGGTATCGCCATTCCATTGAATAAGGCTCATCAGGGCTAAGCGGGTGGAGAAATTGTAAATCATCCTGGCCCTGAGCAGATGATTGGCAAAATCGCCCTGAGGCAAATTGACATCGTTATAGATTAAGCTTATCTCGCTGGCGAAGCTGGGGGTTGGTCGCCAGCCGGTACTCACATTGAGTATGCGGCTGTTGCCTCCGTAAAAGCCGCCCCAGCGGTAGCTCATAGAACCGTAGAGCCTGAGGCTGCGGTTGGTGCTGAAATCAGCTTGCCACCAGGGGGAAGTGTAAATGCCCACGGGCACGGTAATATCCTGCTGGATGGGAAAGGGAAAATCGACAAACTCATGGTCTTCATTCCATTGAAAGGCGATATGTCCGCCGTTGATAAAGTTCACCGGGAAATGGATATGCTCCTCTCTCAGCAGGAGGGTATTTTCCTGGTCAGCGGTGTAGGAAAAGAATATATGGGGTCCGAATTGCTTGACCCCCTTGATATCAGGCTCCGGAGTGAAGCCGAGGTGTGTCTGGAATCTGCGAATCCCCGTGCGCTTGACAAAACCCATTTCGGC
>JAOUOQ010000351.1 GCA_029880275.1 Candidatus Aminicenantota bacterium
CCAAGCTCCACCCTTTTGACCCCTGGCTGAAAAACTGAGTCACCACCTTCCCCTTAGCCACCATGGTATCCTCCTGGAGATGCAAGGTAACCTCTTCGGCGGTCACTTTGTCCTGACCCTCGGTAATCATCGGAGAGCCGCTGAGGGTGATAAGCTCCTCGCCGGGATTGTAGTGCCCTTCCTCGCAGACTATCTGTACCTCCCCTGCTACATAGCGGACATTCTGCTTAAACTCAGCAGAGACCAGTTCCTTCCCCTGAGGGTCCAGCTTCATATGTAATTCCTCGCAGTAGATATCCTTCGGTGGTAAAGAAGGACCTACCGTGGGGGGCAAAAAGATGCGAGCATGGACATTCTCAAAGGCATTGAAGGACTCTATCTCTCTGCCATCAGGAGCAAATCCGAACTCAAATCGATTGGCAGTAATGGTTCTGACCTCCTCCATTGTAGGGTATGAAGAATGGGAAGGGATAATCTCCAGCCGGGCTTTTTTCTGAGTCAGAATGGTATCTATACGGTTCTCACCTTCAGGGTGGAAAATCACCCTCATCCTCAGGCAAAATAAGGTCTTCCCTCCGGCAAAAGCTGTCTGATAACTTACCCTCTCGGCCTTTTCCTCGGGGGATGAACCCTCGGTTTCTGCTGCTTCCTCAGGCTCAGCGGCTCCAAAGCGACTCAACACTCCACCCCAAAGCTCCATCTTGCTCAACTGCTTATCAACGGGGTCTAAAAAGGCAATGAGCTCCTTGGTCGCCACATAATCGGGAGGTCGGGTTATGGACACATTATTCCTCAGCCAGACAAAGTCTTTTTGGCGGTCATATCTCAGATAGTCGCTTTTTATGGTTATTGGCGACTCCCCCTCGCTTTCCTCTGAAGGGGCAATGGAGATTCTCACTGCACCACTCAGACTCAGAATGTCCGCCTCCAGCTCATAGGTCAACTGACGAGCTTCCCCCTGAATGTTCTCCCTGGAAAAGCTCACCGGCGAATCGCTCCTTACCAGGCTCTTCTGAGCAATATAGGTAAGCCCTTCCCCGGTCAGAACCAGACCATCGCTCGATTCCAGCCGTATGCTTCCCTTCATCGCTACGAGCTCTATTTCCTCTTTCTGCTTCACCTCCGCGCTCTTGCCTGAGACGGTGAACAGCTTACCCCCTTTATCGACCTTGAGGATGAAGTCCTCAAATACCGTCCTCCCGGTCTCGTAGCCGATAGCTCTTTGCGATTGAAGGGTGAGGTTTTTGCTGACAACCTGGCTGCCTATGGTGACCGAGGTGCCAGCCTGCAGGTCGAAGGACGGAGGGGGAGTATCATCAGCGCGCCACTCGTAGCTAAAATAGAGATAAATCAGAAAAGAAGCCAGACAGCCTATTATTATATATCTTAGCCCACGAAGCGACTTCATAAAGAAAAACCTCTCTATTTTCCGACTCTATCCGTCTCTTCTCCACTGCAGACGTGAGGTACCCTCTGCTTAAGGTATATTTAAGTTATTCATCTCTAATTATAATATACAGATAAGCAGGGAAAGTCAATTTAAAACTTGCGGCCTATTCAATAAATTGGATTACTCAAAGAGAACATCTTCTGAGAGGATCAATCGTAAATTTATGGGGCATGTTTTTGTGAAATGACCGGAATGGATGAAGTGAGAAAGAAGTATGACGGACCCATCTCATTTGAGTCGGAAGAGAACCTTAAAGGAAATGCTGAACCCTCCTATATTATCCTCCTCATAGTATTTGGAGACCCCCCCTTCACCTATTGCACCGGGTACAGTATTCCACTTTAGCTCCCCGGCAAAGCTTATCGGCCTGTCTGCCCGGAACTCAACCCCTCCCAGCAAATGGTATCCAGTATGCGCTTTGAAGGAGCTCTCTCCTTTCAGTTCGGTGACGGTATCCTTTTGCTTGAAATAGTAGCGACCAAATCCGCCTCCAACATAGGGGATAAGAGAAGGCTTGAGCTTGAAGCGATACCCACCGGTAAAGGTAAAGGGAATAATGGAGATGGAGGTATCTATATCAGTCCTCACTGCTTTGGTGCCCGCGACATAGACGCGATATCCATCCTTGTTGAAGTAGTCAAGTGCCCCTTCTACATATATATTCTTCGGTAATTCCACCCTCTCCCCGGCACCTAATACCATACCCCCTGCGCTGTCGAAGACCGCTCGGAAACTATCGGCGAACTGCATC
>JAOUOQ010000350.1 GCA_029880275.1 Candidatus Aminicenantota bacterium
GATTTTGCTGATGATGGGGATTGTTGAGACAATGAGGCTCTATTCCCCTCCTAAGCCATAATTTTCTTATCCCAGTAATCCTATGAAACCTAATGTATTGACCATTGCCGGTTTTGACCCCAGCGGCGGGGCGGGGATAGCCGCTGACCTCAGGACCTTTGCCGTTTTTAAGGTCTGGGGGGTGGCGGTAGTTACCTCCATAACCTATCAGAACACGACGGGAATCAGCGGTGTGAATCATCTTCCTCCACAGGTGGTGTTAGGGCAGTTGGAGGCTATCATCGGCGACATCAGCATTGATGCGGTAAAGCTCGGGATGTTAGGGAGCGAGGAGACCATCTCCAGCATATCTTCTTTTTTGCAAAAGCACAGGCTGCCGCATATAGTGATTGACCCCGTGCTGAAATCATCTTCAGGTTATCCCTTTCTGGATGAAGGTGGAATAAAGCTCCTTAAGGAAAAGCTCCTGCCCCTGGCGGAGGTGGTCACCCCCAATCTGGCAGAATCCTCCGCCCTGTCAGGGGTAGAAGTGTCCACCCTCCATGATATGAAGGAGGCTGCCAGGATAATTCACGGCTACGGACCGAGCAATGTGGTCATCACCGGAGGGCATCTAAAGCAGGCGGCTACCGACCTCCTTTACGACGGGAGAGAATATACCCGGTTTGATTCACCGAAGATTAAAATCCCACCCATGCACGGAATTGGCTGCGCCTACTCCTCAGCCATTGCCGCCCAGCTAAGCCGCGGAGTGGAGCTGAAGGTGGCTATCCAGAGGACTAAGGACTACATCCTCCGCTCACTGCAGCATCCCCTTAAAATAGGGAAAGGGAGAAGGGTATTAGACTATTCCATCGGACCGGACTAATAGTAGACAAACCAGCCGGGTATAGGCGAATTATTTAAACTAAACACAACTCTTACCCATCTTTTTTCGCAATCTCCTAAGTCCTTGAACAATTTGACAATGAACCATCCCTGATATATACTTAATTTTGCTCTGAAGCTCCGTACAGAGGGGGTTTTTAATGGATAATTTTACCCTGGAGCATCTTATAGGAGAAATCAGCGAAGAGCTTGCTGGTCGGTCTATAGCCGATGTGCAAAAGCGAGGGGAGACCACCTTTCTTATACTTGCCAGCAAAAAGAGGCTTGTCATCCGATTAGAGCCACAATTTCCGGGGCTCTATCTGACCGACCGCAATCCAGATGCTCCGGAAAAACCTAATCCCTTTTCCAGCTTATTGCGGGAATACCTGAGAGGCAGCAAGGTAGATACGATAGAAAAGGTACCCCTGGACAGGGTGGTCAAGATAAGTTGTCTTCCCACTCCTTCTGTTCCCTGCTCTTCTTCCTGCCAGCTTATTGTGGAGCTCATTCCCAGAGCTCCCAACTTAGTGCTGGTCGATTCCGAAGGGGCAATTCTCGCCTCTTTTCGTCATCGGACAAAGAGCAGCCGCCCTCTGCTTCCCGGAGGGGTATATGAGAAGCCTCAGCCGGCCGGCAAGCTCAACCCCTTCTCCATTAGCGAAGCAGAATTTGAGGAACTTATCGCCGAAGGGGCAAGACAGAAAATACCGATAGCAAAGCTATTAGCCAACAAGCTCCTGGGGTGGAGCATCATTCTTGGGAAAGAGGTTGAACATCTCATCCACCAGGAGCACCTCATCCCCTGGCAAGCCTTTCAGCAGGTAAGTGAGAGACTGAAGCAGGAAGAGCCAATACCCCTGCTCTATATAGAGCCACGGGCAAAAAGGCGTGATATGCCCTCCCCATTGCCCCGCGAGGTTGTCCTCGTTTCCATGCCACTCTCCGGCAAGTCGGAGTGGGAAGTGAAACAGTTTTCCACCATGAGCCAGGCAGCCGAGGAGCTTTACGCCATTCTGGAAAAGGGAAGGCTCCTGGCGAGGGTGGGGGGGAATGCGGAGTCCGCCCTCAGAAAGGAGATCGCCAGAACCGAAACCCTCATCGCCCACCTCAAAGACGACCTCCAGCGAATGGAACAATCTGAGCAGCTCCAGCGTTACGGAGAGCTTCTGGTGGCTAACCTCCACCGAGCACACAAAGAGGGAGATACCGTTCGTCTGCTCGATTATTATGACCCTCAACAGCCAGAGATTACCCTCACTATCAACCCTCGGCTATCCCTTTATCAGAATGCCCAGAGGTTTTTCCGCCAGGCATCAAAAGCCAAGAGAGGG
>JAOUOQ010000352.1 GCA_029880275.1 Candidatus Aminicenantota bacterium
ATCGGCATAATCAAGGGCTCCGACCCAGAGCTGGCAGAGGAGTATATTGCCATTACTGCTCATTACGACCATCTGGGAGTGCGGCGTCCTGTGGACGGAGATTCCATATATAACGGAGCAGATGACGATGCCTCGGGCACTGCTGGCGTGCTGGAGCTGGCGCAAGCTTTTAGCTCATTGCCAGAGGGAGCACGTCCTCGTCGGTCTATTCTTTTCCTGCTGGTATCGGGTGAGGAGCTGGGGATTTATGGCTCTGCGCATTATGCAGAAAATCCCACTATCCCCATGAGCCAGATTAAAGCAAACATCAATCTGGATATGATCGGTCGTTGCACGGAAGAGGGAGTGGAAGTTATTGCCCCCGGAAGCGATTGGCTGGTAGAGATAATGAGAGAGAGCGCTCAATCATTAGAGCTTAAGACCCTGCCAGAGCAGCACCCGGAATGGCGGCTGATATATTACTCCGACCAATTCCCCTTTATCTATTACAATATTCCCGCGGTTTTCTGTTTTACCGGAATCCACGCTGATTATCATCAGCCATCGGACGAGATAGACAAGCTTAATTTCTCCGCTATGGAGAAGATTGTCCAGGCGGTATTCTTAGCCGGCTGGAAGCTGGCTAATCAAGACGAGATTCCTCCCTTTACTCCGCCAGCTTACCTGGTCCATCAGTAAGAGGGGGAAGCGCGGATTGGTAGAGGGTAAAAGATAATAGCTTTTCAGTAATCTATCTTATTCGGCAGCTGCAGAGAGCTGTCTCAAGGCAACTCTTTCCTCACCGCATTTCTTGCAGTTAAAATAGCGATTTCCCAAGCATTTTAAGGGCTTGTGTGTTGATTATTTCCTTTATGTCACTCTACATTTTTGAGCAGCGATTCATTATTTAATCTGCTTTTAATTTGAGTGCAATGGTCTTGATTTCAAACTTTCCAATGTTAAACGAGATTTTATTCTCCCTCTTATTGATGGGGGTGAGTTCCTTTATCTCCAGAAAGTCAATCTCAAAAGCACTCTCTATTTTGTCGGGCAGCCTTATTTCTACCGGAGAGGAGACACCGGTGGTCTCGTAAACTCTCAGGATCAGGTATTTACCATCTTCAGACTGTTTTATGGCAGAGAGTATCACATTTCGGGGAGAAACTTCAACAAAGGAGTATTTCGCCGGTAGAGTCCCGGAATGAATCGGGGGCAAGAGAGTGAACAGAGAATAATTGAACTCCTGTCCCCTTCTGTAAACAGCAGCTTCTTTCCAGCTCCCCGGGTGAGGATAAAGAGCATAGCAAATAGTGTGCTCTCCTCTATCGGCATTGGGGTCGGGATAGATAGCCGATTTGAGCAAAGTTAATCTTAATCGATTACCTTTGATATCATAGCCGTATTTTGACTTATTCAATAAGCTTACTCCATAATCTTCCCTGGAGAGATCAACCCATCTTTGAGCGGGAAATTCCCATTTCGCTTTCTCCATTGAAGACTGAGGGCTGGTTGGTCTGTAATATACCCCATAGGGAATCTCGGCAATCAGCTTTTCCGAGTCTACATTGAGAGGGAAAGCGACCTTCAGCATGGTCTGCCTTTCCTGCCAATCCGCTTTAAGTCTCAGCTCCACAAGTCTCATCCCCTGGTAGAGGCTGATTTCCTGAACGAATTTAGAGCTCTGAAAATCTCGCCTGATTCTCAGTGTGCATCTCACCGGTCCTTGCTCTACTATTTTTATCTCCGGCGGGGAAATTCTCAGCGGATGTTTCTCATAATCGGAGGCAATATTCCAGGCATCCCATCTCTCTGGTTTATCCTGAAAAGCCTGAAGAACATTCCCTTCCCCGGCTAATATCTCCTGGCCATGCTCTTTATCATAAATACTGCTGAGCCATCCCATCCGGTTTACAGATACCTTTAAATGCTCATTTTCCAAAAGTCCCGTGCTGATTCTTAATGGGTTTTTATATTCGGCAGCGGTGGGCAGGATTCTGAAAACGGAATATCCCAAAGAAGGCACCTCGGCTGGAAAGATAAGATAGTTCTTCCCATCTTCCGTCACCACCTGAGAAGGTATCTGCTTTCCCTCGGGATTGATAACTGTGACCGGTTCCCTGCCCCATTCTATCCTCACCATGTCTTTTCTTTCCCACGCCAGGGGATTAAACACTATAAGGGGCTGTCCCCTACCCCGAGTGTCTATTATTTGAGAG
>JAOUOQ010000353.1 GCA_029880275.1 Candidatus Aminicenantota bacterium
TGGTGGAGCGTCTGCCGGAGGCAAGATTCCTCTTAGTGGGGGATGGGGAGCTGAGGGGGGAGATTGAGCGGTTAGTCAGGAAGCTGGGTCTCGAGGGTCGGGTAATTCTCACCGGCTGGCGCTGGGGTATCCCCCGGATAATAGCGATGTGCGAGGTGATGGTACTCACCTCCCTGTGGGAGGGGATGCCCACGGTGCTCCCTATGGCTCACGCCATGAGGAAGCCGGTGGTAGCCACCAGAGTGGACGGTAATGCAGAGGTGATAAGAGATGGTAAGGACGGCTTTCTGGTTCCTCCCCGTAATCCGGAGGCGATGTCAGAAAAGGTTATATACCTCCTCCAGCACCCCGAATCAGCCCGTCAGATGGGAGAAAGGGGCTATCAAGAGGTGGGCAAATATGACTACCCTCTGATGGTCAGCAGACTGGAAGAACTCTATCGCCAGCTTATCGACCGCTCTAACCTTTGCTTTCCCTTGAAAGCTAAAAGAGGAACTCCGCCGCCAGGTTGAGGGTGAGATTGTTCCGGGTTTCGAGAAAGAAATACTGATTGAAAATTACTAGGTCCTTGATGTCGAAGCTAACCCGTAGTCTCTTTTTCGGATGAAACTTCACCCCTCCACCGAGATTGATGGCAAAGTTGGTGGTAGTACTTGTTGCCACATTGTTAAAAGTAGCTCCGGTCATTCTAAAAGTTACACCGCCCATTCCGGCAGTAAGGAAGGGCTGCACCTTCTTTTTTACAAAATAGTAAGTCAAATTGGTGTTATAGTTGAAAACATCGAGCTTGTCTACCCACTCCCGATACACGAAGTTTTGTTGCCCTGAGGGGGCGAATATAGGATACTTTAACCTCTGGTGGGTGGGGCTGTATTGGAAGCTTGTCTCCAGGTCCCACTGGGGAGCTATGTTGTAGCCAAGGCGAAATCCTACGGCGTAAGAGCTGTCAAAGCGCATGTACTGGGTTACGGGCGGGTATAAGGTGGTATGGGGAAAGCCGAGAATATGGTAGTCGTCTCCGGAATCAGGTTGGCTGAAGAAGATCCCCCCGGTGGTGAAAGCTAAATATAGCCGGTATTCTCCATCTGGCTGATCCCCCAGGAGAGGACAGGCAACAAACACGGTTAAGCAGAGGGCCAAAAGCGTCTTTCTCATGGCTACTTTTCTCCTTTCTCAAGATTGAAGAGCAATAACTATGCCGCAGGATAATAGCTTTGGCCAGAACGCTAATTATTGTATTATAATGGCTTAGGGGTCTATTGATGGGTTCGATGTTTAGAGACGCGCTTTCCCCTGTCCAAAATTATATACTCTGTATGGCAAAAAGGACACACCTGCTACCAGAAGGGTGCAGACTTTTCCCTGAGAGACTCGCCTGCGGGACTCCCTATGGCACACGCTATGAAGAAGCCGGTGGTGGCCACCAGGGTCGATGGTAATGCAGAGGTGAGAAGAGATGGTGAGAACTGCTTCCTGGTGCCTTCCCGTAATCCAAAGGCGATGCCAGAGAAGGTAATATACCTCCTCCAGCACCCCGGAGCAGCCCGTCAGATGGGAGACAGGGGCTCTCAAGTGGTGGTCAAATATGACTACTCCTTAATGGTCAGTAGACAGGAGGTACTCTCTCTATCGCCAGCTTATTGAACGCTCTGACCTTCGCCTTCCCTTAATGGCTAAAAGAGGAACTCCGCGGCCAGGGTTAGGGCGAGATTGTTTCGGGTTTCGAGAAAGAGATACTGATTGAAAATTATCAGGTCCTTGATGTCGAAACTAATCCTTAATCTCTTTTTCGGATGAAACTTCACTCCCCCACCGAGATTGACGGCAAAGTTGGTACGACTTGTTGCTTCCCTGCTAAAAGTGATTCCGCCCATCCCGGCAGTAAGGAAGGGCTGCACCCTTTTTTGTACAAAGTAGTAGGTCAAATTAGTGTTAAAGCTGAGAACATCGAGCTTGTTTACCCACTCCCGATAGATGAAGTTTTGTTGCCCTGGAGGGGCGGAGATAGAACTTTGTATCCTCAGGTGAGTGGGATTATAATGGAAGCTTGTCTCCAGGTCCCACTGGTGAGCTATGTGGTAGCCAAGACGGAATCCTATGGTATAGGTATTGTCAATATCGTAAAGGCTGAGGATATGGTAGTCGCCTCCGGAATCAGGGGAGCTGAAGAAGGCGCCCCCGGTGATGATGGCCA
>JAOUOQ010000354.1 GCA_029880275.1 Candidatus Aminicenantota bacterium
TGAGGGTGGAATTACCGAAGAATATATATGTAGAAGGGGCACTTGACTACTTCAACAAGGATGGATATCGCGTCTATGTCGCGGGCACCAAAGCAGTGAGGACTGATATAGATACCTCCATTTCCATTATTCCCTTTACCTTTACCGGTGGGTATCGCTTCAAGCTCAAGCCTTCTCTTATTCCCTATGTTGGAGGCGGATTTGGTCGCTACTATTTCAAGCAGAAGGATACCGTCACCGAACTGAAAGGAGAGAGCTCCTTCAAAGCGCATACTGGATACCATCTGCTGGGAGGGGTTGAGTTCCGGGCAGACAGGCCGATAAGCTTCGCCGGGGAGCTAAAGTGGAATACCGTACCCGGTGCAATAGGTGAAGGGGGGGTCTCCAAATACTATGAGGAGGATAATATAGGGGGATTCAGCATTTCCTTTAAGGTTCTCTTCCGACTCAAATGAGATGGGTCCGTCATACTTCTTTCTCAATTCATCCATTCCGGTCATTTCGCAAAAACCCGCCCCATAAATTTACGATTGTTCCTCTCGGAAGATGCTCTCTTTGAGTAATCCAATTTATTGAATAGGCCGCAAGTTTTAAATTGACTTTCCCTGCTTATCTGTATATCATAATTAGAGATGAATAACTTAAATATACCTTACGCAGAGGGTACCTCAATTCTGCAGTGGAGAAGAGACGGATAGAGTCGGAAAATAGAAAGGTGTTTTCTTTATGAATTCGCTTCGTGGGCTAAGATATATAATAATAGGCTGTCTGGCTTCTTTTCTGATTTATCTCTATTTTAGCTACGAGTGGCGCGCTGATGATACTCCGCCTCCGTCCTTCGACCTGCAGGCTGGCACCTCGGTCACCATAGGCAGCCAGGTTGTCAGCAAAAACCTCACCCTTCAATCGCAAAGAGCTATCGGCTACGAGACCGGGAGGACGGTATTTGAAGACTTCATCCTCAAGGTCGATAAAGGGGGTAAGCTGTTCACCGTCTCAGGCAAGAGCGCGGAAGTGCAACAGAAAGAGGAAATAGAGCTCGTAGCGATGAAGGGAAGCATACGGCTGGAATCGAGCGATGGTCTGGTTCTGACCGGGGAAGGGCTCACCTATATTGCTCAGAAGAGCCTGGTAAGAAGCGATTCGCCGGTGAGCTTTTCCAGGGAAAACATTCAGGGGGAAGCTCGTCAGTTGACCTACGAGCTGGAGGGGGACACTCTGAGTCTGAGTGGTGCAGTGAGAATCTCCATCGCCCCTTCAGAGGAGAGCGAGGGGGAGTCGCCAATAACCATAAAAAGCGACTATCTGAGATATGACCGCCAAAAAGACTTTGTCTGGCTGAGGAATAATGTCTCCATAACCCGACCTCCCGATTATGTGGAGACCAAGGAGCTCATTGCCTTTTTAGACCCCGTTGATAAGCAGTTGAGCAAGATGGAGCTTTGGGGTGGAGTGTTGAGTCGCTTTGGAGCCGCTAAGCCTGAGGAGGCGGCAGAAACCGAGGATTCATCCCCCGAGGAAACGGCCGATAGGGTAAGTTATCAGACAGCCTTTTCTGGAGGGAAGACCCTATTTTGCCTGAGGATGAGGGTGATTTTCCACCCTGAAGGCGAGAACCGTATAGATACTATTCTGGCTAATAAAAAAGCCCGGCTGGAGATTATCCCTTCCCATTCTTCATACCCTACAATGGAGGAGGTCAGGACCGTTACTGCCAATCGATTTGAGTTCGGTTTTGCTCCTGATGGCAGAGAGATAGAGTCCTTCAATGCCTTTGAGAATGTCCATGCTCGCCTCTTTTTGCCCCCCACGGTAGGTCCTTCTTTACCACCGAAGGATATCTACTGCGAAGAATTACATATGAAGCTGGACCCTCAGGGGAAGGAACTGGTCTCTGCTGAGTTTAAGCAGAATGTCCGCTATGTAGCAGGGGAAGTACAGATAGTCTGCGAGGAAGGGCACTACAATCCCGGCGAGGAGCTTATCATCCTCAGCGGCTCTCCCGTGATAACCGAGGGTCAGGATAAAGTCACCGCCGAAGAGGTTACCTTGCGTCTCCAGGAGGAAACCATGGTGGCTAAGGGGAAGGTGGTGACTCAGTTTTTCAGCCAGGGGTCAAAAGGGGGGAGCTTGGGCGGTGAGCTGTTCGCCTGGTCAAAAGGGGAAGGCCCGGTGGTCTTCAACTCCTCTACT
>JAOUOQ010000355.1 GCA_029880275.1 Candidatus Aminicenantota bacterium
CCCGGAGATGAACTGGATTCGGGTCTCACTCCCATTCTTGGTTTTCTTTTTTCTGGTACTGGCAGGGAGGATCTGGCCCCATTCTCTTCCCGTTCTCGGTCTCCCCATGATGTTTCTGGCGGCTGCTTTTATCAGCTTAGTGCTTTCTCCTGTGAAGTTTAATTTTCTCAAGGTTTCCAGAGACACTGTTCACCAGCTCCTTCCCTTGATCGGAACTCTCACCTGTGTCGGAATCCTGGTTCAGATTATGACGCTCACCGGAGTGCGCGGGCTTATTGCCATTACCACGGTAACACTACCGCTCATGGCAGTTTTTCTTACGCTGGCTTTTGTTCTTCCTGTATCTGAGGCAGTGCTCATGTGGGGGGCGGCTCCGGTTCTGGGCGTACCTCTGGTGTTACTTTTCAATACTATAGGGCTTAATCCCATCATAGCTCTGGCTGGAATGAGTGTCATCTGGCCGCTGGGTGATGCGCTCCCTCCCACAGCTATCATCGGTCGCCTGACAACTGAAACAGTGGAAATGAAGGAATCGTACGCTGGCTTTTTAAAATATTGCATAGTTCCCGCCATCATTATCATGGTTGCAGGAACACTGATGGTGATTTTCAGCAAAAAATTGGCTTTTTTAACGCTACTCTGAAAAGGAGGAGTTTGTCAAGGGCAAGGATGAAGACAAAAATCAAATTAAAGAATAAGTGCCATTCAGAATTTTAAAGGAGTATATATCGGATGATTGTCACGGTGCTTTATTATATTCTCACGGGCTATATCGTTTTCCTCATGGTCTGGAACCTCGTGAAAAGTAAAAAATGGCAGGAGGAAGTTCTCTACATCATCGTTCTTATGCCTTTTGTTTTGAGATTGTTCCGGCTGAAATAGAGGAGAGCTTATGTTCATAAGCTGGTTCTATCTTCGGAAAGCTATCTTTATCGCCTTGGGCTTGATTCTTATGGTCTCCAGCGGAGTGAGCTTTTATAAGAGCCGACACCTTAAAGAGCCTGTGGTCCTGGGACCCGGGGTAACTCAGGTTAAAAAATTGAGTCACTATTTCTCCGGGATTAAGGGCACTATTAACGATTCAAACATCTATATCCTGGAAGGCTCCGAACCAGGAGGCACGATTCTCATTCTGGGAGCTACACATCCGGAGGAGCCTGCGGGCAGGCTGGTCAACTGGATTCTCACCGAAAACGCTGTGGTGGAGAAAGGCAGGCTGTTTGTGATTATCTCGGCTAATCGCAGCGGTACGACCGTCACTCGTCTGGGAGGGGCTTATCCACCGGATTTCAGCATCCCCACTCCCTGGGGTGAACAAAAATTCCGCATGGGAGACCGGTGGTCAAATCCGCTGGACCAGTGGCCGGACCCTGAGGTGTATATTCATTATCCCTCCCGCCAGGAACTGGCGTATGTCGATATCCGCAATCTTAACAGAACCTGGCCCGGTCGGGCAAACGGCACGCTTACCGAAAAAACCTGCTACGCCATAACGCAGCTCATCAAAGAGGAAAAGGTGGATATCGTTATTGACCTCCACGAAGCAGAGCTGCAGTATCCGGTGATAAGTTGTATCGTTGCTCATGAGAAGGGACACGAGCTGGCGGCTATGGCGTCTATGATGATATCCAGCACTGAAGGGTTCAATATCGGCATGGAATTTTCTCCTCCGGAGTTGCGCGGGCTCTCACATCGTGAAATCGGCGACCATACAGGCGCTATATCCCTTCTGGTGGAAGCCCCCGAACCTTTGCTCGATGCCACCCGGGGACGAACGGACAGGAAACTTCTGCTTGAGGGAAAAGATGAATTTGTGGTCAAGGCGGGCAAACATGGTCTGCTCTTTGAAGTGATCGATGAGAATGGATGGCCAATTGATGTACGGGTAGGGCGTCATTGCTCGACTATCCTTCAGCTTCTGGAACTCTGGTCTGATGAGCATCCGGAGAAAGCTCTGTCGCTGATAAATGTGCCGCGATATGCTGAGGTGATTGAGAAAGGAATCGGATATTTTCTTCACGACCCTTCAAAGATTGAATCTAAAAAAATTTATTATGAATAAATTATAAACAAAGGAGAGAGACATGAGACACAAAAGCCTATTTTTTGTGGTTTTCATCCTTCTTCTGTTCCCTATTTCCTCACTTAACCATCCGGGAAAAGAGAGGACTCTG
>JAOUOQ010000356.1 GCA_029880275.1 Candidatus Aminicenantota bacterium
TTGCGGTTCAGGTATATCCTGTTGGGGTCGAGAGCGAAGGCCACTGTCCCCTCCCCTATATCCTCCACCGAGTAGGGCTGCGGCACCCTGAAATTCAGATACCCCTGCTGCCTCAGCCAGGAGTTAAGGTAGACCTCCTGCCTGATGCCGGTAAAACCGTGGTCGGAGAGTATGAAGAAGCGTCCCTCCCCTTCGGTTAATCGGCTGAATTTCTCATAGAGCTTGCCCGCCAGACGGTCGACCTTCTGGTAATATTTTACGATGCGCTGATGATAGGGGTGGCTCTCGTCCTCTATCCCCTCCCAGACGAAGTGGTGCAGGCGGTCGGTGCCGGTGACCACCAGTTGAAAATACTCCCACTCCTCCTCCCAGAGGTGGTCAACCACCCTTTGGCGAGCTTCCAAGGTTCGGTCCAGCTCCCGGAACAGGTAATCATGGTCCTGACGCGCTCTCATGGTATCAATATCTATCTGATAGTCCAAGCGTCTGAGCTTCGGCAGATATGAAACCGGTGCCACGGCTTTCTCCAGCTCGATGGCGACAAACCCGGAAATCAATACCCCGTTTATCGGAGAGGCGGGATAAGTAGCCGGCTGATTAATCACCATGCACCGCTTCCCCTGCTCGCCCAGCTTATCCCAGATGGTAGGGGCTTTGAGGTCTTTAAAGGATGGGAAGCGAAGGTGGTAGCTTTGCGGCTTCAGGTCGACAAAGCCGAATATCCCGTGGGTGCCGGGGTTAGTCCCGGTCATAAAGCTGGTCCAGCTGACGGAGGATATCTCGGGCAGGGGAACCTTCATTTTATGAAGGTAACCACCCTTAATGATTTTGGCGATGGAGGGCATTAATCCCTGGCTGGTGAACCTGGTGAGAAGCTCGTAAGGAACTCCATCCAGCCCTAAAACGAAGACCCGCTTTTTGCGCTTTCTCCCGAAGAGAGTCATTAATCGGTTGCCCTTTTAAATATATCCAAGAGCTCGGAGCCGTTCTTTAATCTTCTCCTCCTCTTCCTTGGTATACTCCTCCCTCTCCTCGGGTGGGATGTATCCCATAAGCTCGAGGGTGCGGATTATCCTCTCTACACTCTGCTCCTCCGTCTCCTTATCGGTCTCCACGATGACCTCGGGTTTCAGGGGTTCCTCGTAGGGGTCGGACACACCGGTGAAGTTCTTGATCTCGCCCCTTTCTGCTTTAGCATACATCCCCTTGACATCACGCTTCTTCAGTTCCTCAAGGGAGCACTTGCAGTACACTTCGACAAATCGCCCTATGAGCCGACGGTTTTCATCTCTGATCTGGCGATATGGGGAGATAGCAGCGCCTATAGCAACCACATCGTTGCGAGTCAGCAGATGGCAGACAAAGCCTATCCTGCGGATATTGATGTCCCGGTCCTCTTGGGAGAAGCCCAACCCTTTGCTCAGGTTGGTGCGTACCACATCACCATCCAGCACCTCGACCTTCATTCCCCGCTCCAGAAGTATTTCCTCCACTTTTTCAGCCAGGGTCGATTTCCCCGAGCAGGGCAAACCGGTAAACCATATGGTAAAGCCCTTCATGCCTTATCCTCCTCTGTTAAATGATGGAATTCCCTATCATCTCAGGGGGAATCTCTATTTCAAAATAGCGTAGAATTGAGGGCGCGATATCGTAAATGGAATAGACCTCCTCTTTCGACTTTATCTGTTTTCCGGGTATATACCAGATAAGAATGCCATCCTGGGCATGGTTGGCGTCGTCGGGACCGGTATCGTTCTCGTAAAGATAGACAGAGCCAATCCCCACCGAGCCAGCCGAGCGCCAGTCTAAGTTTCCCAGATAGACGACCAGGTCTGGAGGAATATTTTTACACTCACGGTAGGTCTCCTCGGGGAGGAAGACTCTGGTGTTGATGCACTTCCCCTCCTCGTCCTCCAGAGCCTCCAGCTTGGCTTTAATTTCCTGCCGGAAGCTGTCATACTCCTGGGGAGGAATCACTCCCTGCGGCTCGCGCCCTTTTACATTAAAGAATATCCGACAATAGTATCCACCTTCACCCCAGACCCTGGTCTTCTCCCAGTCAATCATATCCATTCGGAGGCGGGTCTGGCTGGTGGGCTTCTCTTTCAGGGTCAGATAACCTTCCTGTTGAAGCCATTCGTTTATGCATATCGCCCCTTCCATCCTCTTGA
>JAOUOQ010000357.1 GCA_029880275.1 Candidatus Aminicenantota bacterium
TATATGTGCGCGCAGATAGGCAAGCCCCATGTTGATCTCCTTTAAGAGCCACTCACCCTGGGCAGTCTCATCCATGGCTTCGTTGGTTCCGCTGATGACCGTGGTGTCGGTGCGGAAGCTCGGCTTGGCAATGGATGTTGAGCGACGACTAAAGTAGAGCGGGGTCTCTTTGTGGATTTCGAGGTAGAACAGATGAGGCTGCCACCGGACAGCCCAGCGCTGATATCGCTGATAGAGCCTTTTATTAATCTCTTGTATTTGAGTGTCCTGACCGAGTTCCTCGGCAATGTAATCTTTTATCGCATTTAGAGCTGCTTTGTGGAGAGGGTAGAGGGGATGTTCCAGCCCACTGATCATCGCGTACCAACCGCGGGGTATCCAGTAGGAGCGAAACAGCGGTGGAGAATAGCCGGAAAACTGCTGCACCCATTCGTGGGACGGGTAGCCGTGCAGGTTGAGAAATATATCGGGGAGCCATTGACTGTAGAGCATGTTGCGAACCCTCGCTTCGGGGAGGATGGGTTCGGGCTTATCAGCCAGGGAGCCCACATCTACTCCCAGGGAGCTGTATCTCCCAGCATGGAGGCTGTGGTAAGGAGTAAGCTTCTGCATCTGGTACGCCAGAGCTGCTCCATCGGGGTTTTCCACCGGATGGAGGACGAAGTTGACTCTATTAAGATATTTCTTATAAGAGGGGTCAGTTGCCAGAAGCTCCGCCATCCGGAGTATGTAGCTGGTGGAGGAGATTTCGTTGGCGTGCTGCCGCCCGGTGATGAGTATGGTGGGCTTGTAAGTGCTCATCTTTGCCTGAGAGGTGAGCTCAGCTTTGCCGGGGAGGGTTACCTCCAGCACCGGTATGGGTCGCCCCTGGTAGGACTTGCCCGCCTGATAGGTGATGATTTCGGGAAAGGTACCCAGCTTGGCTGCAATCAGCTCGCTCTCTTCGGGGCTCAGAACTTTGTTAAGCGGAACGATTGGCTCCCCGCGGTAGCTCCAGCTGCCTAACTTATCAATGACTTCCGGCTGGTAGCCGGTGCTCTTCACCCAAAGCACTGTCTGAGAAGATGGGGAGCTGAGATAGAGCCCCAGCTCGTCCAGCTGAGGATAGGAAAGGGCTTCCTTGAATATCCCTCTTTTATGAAGTTCTGTGAGCCTTTCTATGAGGTCGACCGAGCGGGACATCTCCTCATCCTTCTCCAGTCTCAGGCTGACTCCCAGCTTGTTGACTCCCTCCTTTCCCGCCTGCACTACTTCAAGGAAGACGCTGGGGCGGGGAGGCTTTATACCGGTAAGCTCTCTGGTTTCCTGATGGGGGTCACGTCCAACTTCCCGCCACTCAACTATCACCTCTGGTTTGGCAGATAGATACCCCACATAGCTGAAGTCGACCACCCCTGGTTTTCCCGGCTGACTGGGATGAATGAGGGGGATTATGTTACCGGGAGCCGATTCTCGCCCGGGCTGAGGGTAGCCAGTGGCTTCTTCTACCATGCCGCGGAAATATTCCAGGGTATCAAAGTATATCTCATCGTGGATAGCTTCCAGGGAGGATATCTGCTCTTCGTCAATTCCCAGCAAGTAATCAGGCTCGCTCATTCTCAGCTCAATGGTCAGGCTCTTGAAGAAGGGCTGCTTCTCCAGGGTCGGCTTTTTACCGGTAGTATTCATAATATGCTGATGAACCTCCGGCAGCACTTCGCTCTGATAATGGTCCCAGAAACGCTCCATATCGGTGGGTATGCGGCAGTTGACGGTTGGCTTTCCATTGATTTTGGCTTCCAGCCAGCCAGTGCTGACCTGCACCTTGCTCCAGTGGGCGAATTTGTCAAGGAAGGGTCGCTCTACGACCCTGGGGGAGAAGCTCCCCTGGAAGACCGTCTTGCCTGCCTTATTAGTGACGGTTACCTCATAGATGGGCTCTTGTGGACCCTTGAGCTCGAAAACGGTATCCTCCGGTCGGAGCCCCAGCTCCTGGGCGAAGACCTCGTCTATGGGGTAGAGCTCCTGCAGCCAGCGGGTGGGTTCCTGATAGTACTTCCACTGTTGGGAGAAATCGGGTGTGTACGATGCGACCCGGATAAACACTTGCCCCACTTCTTCCCCTTTGACGGCGGGGAGGACAACATCCCTCAGCCAGCTGAACCCCTGCTTATAGGCGGAGAGGACCAC
>JAOUOQ010000358.1 GCA_029880275.1 Candidatus Aminicenantota bacterium
ATAATTAAGGGAGTCGTGAGTCTCTTTTTCTCTACCCAGCATATGGTGAAAATTAACCAGGAATTCACAATCTTCAATGGGCCAGAAATAAAACTCGCCCTCAATACCGGTGATGCGACCCTGGGTTAGGTTCCGGTAATAATACTCTTCTTCACCTGCGCCGCGGTATTTCTCTATCATATCGCTCACCAGGTTGCTGAAGCCATAGATTGAGGCGTAATATTTATCATGAAGGTATCGCAGCCCGACATCCAGATTCACACTCCTCTCCGGGAGCAGGTTCTCGTTTCCAAAGACAGTTCCCCTGCCAGTTAATCCGGTGTAAAACAGCTCGCTAATTGCCGGGAATCGAAAGGAGCTGCCCAGGTTCGCCAGCAAAGAAAGTCGGGGGGTTACATGAAATAGAGAACCAACATATGCGGTGAATGAGCGGTCGCTTCGGGAAATCCTATCTGCCATGCTCACAAGGTTGCTGGTGTTGATGTAATCAGCGCGGGCACCCAGATTCATAGTTACAGAGGGATGGAGCTGTATCTTATCATCAATATACACACCGAAATTATTTCGCCGGGCATTCATTAGCGAAGTCTCTTCTGTGTTCTCGGTAATATTACCGTAATCATCAAACTCCCATTCCGTGTTCCTGTCGTTTATACCGCGACGTCCGAAAAAGTCAAATCCAAAATTTAGAGTGTGGTGTTGACCCAATCCTTTTCCGCCCCGAACCTTGAACCCGAAATTGGTGCCCTCAATTTTAGCCAGATTTCTCTTTTTTACTGTGAACGATTCTCTTAAATTATCTCCCTGGGTTTCCAGCATTGAAAGCAACAGGTAAAAGCTGGCATTTACGCTATCCAGATGAAACCTGTTTCGCATCCTGTAACCCAGGTTGAAGATGGTATTTTTCTCTCTAGGATACCAGCGCGGTTTGAACCGGGATGTGGGGCTGGGCTTTCCGATGTCTACACCCTGATAGTTGAAGAAGGTGAGATATAAGTCAGAATCTTCACCCTCTCTATTCAGCTTTAGCATAAGGTCATAATCCGAGTAGTGTGATTGTTCTATGATGCCCGCAGGCGAAGAGTAATCGCCGGCTTTCTTTCCATTGACCCCCACCATAAAACCGAATTTCCCCCGGGAGCCACTTACATTAACTGACGCAGCTCCCTCTTTCCTGGCGGTGTTGTATCCCAATTGCACATTGCCCTTAAATTGCTCACCAGCAGAGGGGGCTTTGGTGACAATATTAATAATCCCACCGATAGCGCCAGAGCCGTGGAAGACCGAATATGGTCCGCGGTTCACCTCGATGCGGTCAATATCGTTGAGATTAATAAACGAGGCACTCGCTCCTATTCGCCTTTCCGAGGTAATCGGAATTCCATCAACCAGAAGCAGAACCCTATGCTCAGCCAATCCTCGTATCGACGGAACCATAGAATACCCGCCCTTACCCACCATAGCTACACCGGGAATCTTCTCCACCGCCTCGGCAACATTGGCTTTCCCCAGTTCAGTTAAAACGCTGCTGGGTAGTATGGTGCGATGAGACGGCAGGCTCACATCTATAATCGAGTCAGCTTCCGCAGTGACGGTTATCTCTTCCTTAATGGTAAGCAGCATGGGACTTTTGGTAGAGAGAGCAACCTGGATCAATCTGCCCGGCTTTTCACCGATGTTGACTTCGAGCACCGCGGGCAGATACTCAGGGTGGGTAAAACGGAGACGATATTTCCCCGGCGCCAGGTTCTCCAGCGCAAAGGTCCCATCGGGGAGGGTCTGAGTCGCAGTGGGAGTATCGCATACCTCTACCTTAACATAAGCTAATGGCTTTCCATCCTGGTCTGATACCCGACCACTTACTCTTCCCTTTGTCTGGGGATAGGCAAGCCCGCTGGTAAGAGCGATAAGCAGAATTAGATAACTATACCTTTTCACTACTTTCTCCTTCTCCGAGATAATCCCAAGCAACTCCGGACAGACTTTGTACCATTAATCCCTCTTTTAAGCACACACCCCTCCCTTTACCTGAACAGCCACTACACAGATTTATATTTAGCCGAACTTCTGCGGGATTATCGGATATGCTAACCTTAAAGAAGACAGAGAAAGCCCTTCGGAGTTATCCTAATCCTTCAATCTCTCGTCAGAACCAATACCGCAGCCTG
>JAOUOQ010000067.1 GCA_029880275.1 Candidatus Aminicenantota bacterium
ATATCAGGTTGCTTGGAATGGCGAGCTATATTCTGCCCCATTTCATCAACATAACGGGTTATTAATTGGTCTTTAAGAATGGGATTATCCTTTTCTACTTCCTCGGAGAAACCCTCTCCCAGTTTGATCTCTTCCTCCATGCTGAAGAGGTTAAACCCTCCCCCGACCTCCGCCTCCTCGTAAGGTTTGGTGTAAGGCTTCCCACCTGCACAGGAGAAGCAGATTAGAAATGAGGGCAGAATTAACAGACAGACATATTTTCTTAGCCTCTGAATATACATAGTATCTTCCCTCTTCTTAAAGTGGCAAAACCTATTTTAGAGATTGGTTTTAGCAACTGAACAATGAGATTATAGCAAAGAGTGGGGACCATTTCAATGTAAATCCCCCTTATTTGTTTGGAAAGCAAAAAATCCTCGCTCTATGATAAATTTTCTCTTGACTATTATTTTTAAGTAATGTATTTTATTAGTAATTAGAGGAGATAAAACCCATTAATAAGGGGGAGGATGAATTTTTTATTAACTATTAGAGAAAATGAGGAGGTGATGTAGTTAGATGAGGAAGAATTATTTTACTTTGGTGCTTTTTTCCGTCATCATTGTGGGGTTGATCGCTTTTTCAGGATGTTGCCGTAAACCCCCTGAGGAGGTAGCCGACGCCGAGGCAGCGTTAGCCAGCGTGCAGGAGAAATGCGCTGAGGACTATGTGCCTGAAGATTTCCAAAAAGCCCAGGATAAGATGAAGGAGTCTCATGACTGGTTTGACCAGAAAAAGTGCAAGGAGTCCAAAGCCGCCGCGTTAGAGGTGATTGCTCTGTCTGATGAGATCGAGAAGAAAGCCGAAGAGACCCAGCAAGAGGCTAAGGTAAAAGCTGAGGAGTCTATCGAGAAAGCCAAAGCATCCATTGCCGAAGCTGAAAGGGCCAAAGCAGCAGAGTATGCCTCTGCTCTTCTCTCCGAGTCGAAGAACCTGTTAGCAAAAGCAGAGGAGACGATGCAAGATGAGTGCGCCTACCTGAGGGTTCCCCAGCTGGCGGATAGTGCGGCAGACAAAGCTGAGCAGGCCAAACTGGCCACAGAGCAAGAGATAAAGCGCATTGAAGAGAGAAAGCGAGCCGAGGAGGAAGCCCGAAGAAGAGCCGAAGAGGAGGCTCTCCGGGCAAAACCAAGGAACTGGGTGGTTCAGAAAGGCGAGTGCTTGTGGAAGATAGCCGAATACGAAAAGATATACCAGGATCCCTTCCAGTGGCCCCTCATCTACAATGCTAATAAAGACCAGATAAAAGATCCTGACCTTATCTTTCCTGATCAGAACTTCGCCATCCCCAGAGATGTTCCCGAGGAGGAAGTGAAGGCTGCCATCAAATTTGCTAAAAACAGACCTTGGCCTGTTCCTAACTACCTCTTTGATGGAAAGTAAGCGACTTTTCAACTAAGGTGAGCTCTTGCCCTCTGTCTGTGTGAAAGCAGGGGGCAAGAGTTATTTTTTATTGATTAGGCTTGAGAATGAAAAGCATTAACCTGTTGGATGAGGGACTCGAATCTCTTTACGGGATTCACGACGAGAATCTTAAGCTACTTGAGGGAGACTTGAAGGTTCATATATCAGCTCGGGGAAATCGCCTTACAGTTGATGGAGACGAGCAAGGAATTCACATAGCGGAGAAGATTCTGAAGGAGTTCTCCCGCCTGATAGCGGAGGGATATACCATTAGAAACGGCGATTTCAAAGTGGCCATCAGGCTTCTGCGGGATAATATGAAAGTCTCGCTCGAGGATTTCTTTTTAAAGACGAGGATTTACCCCTCCGACAAGAAGCAGGTCACCCCCAAGAGCCTGAACCAAAAGAAATACATTGAGGCGATTAAGGAGCACGATATCGTCTTTGGCATAGGACCGGCAGGTACAGGAAAGACATTCCTGGCGGTGGCTATGGCAGTGGCTGCTCTTCATAATAAGACGGTGAGTAGAATCATCCTTACCCGTCCTGCGCTGGAAGCCGGGGAGAAGCTCGGCTTTCTGCCCGGAGATATTGCCCAGAAGGTGGACCCTTTCATAAAGCCCCTCTACGACGCCCTCCACGAGCTGATGTCTCCGGATAAGGTTCACCGGCTTCTGGAGCGAGGGTGGATTGAAGTTGCCCCCATTGGGTTTATGAGGGGGAGAACTATAAGCGATGCTTTCATCATCATCGATGAGGCCCAAAATACCACCACCGAACAGATGAAAATGCTGTTAACCCGCATAGGTCTGAACTCCAAAGTTGTTATAACCGGAGACATAACCCAGATAGACCTCCCTCCAGGCAAGAAATCAGGACTGAAGGAGGCGATAAAAATATTAGCCAGTATCAAGGGGATGTCCTTTATCTACTTCGACCGCAGCGATGTCGTCCGTCATAGATTGGTCCAGGAGATTATCCAGGCGTATGAAAGCTACTCCCAACAGGAGGCACCTGAGAGTTCACCTTAAAATTTCCTTGAAAGCAACTCTCCATTCTTATGAGATGAAAATTTTTCTTTTTTAAAGAAGGAAAGGAAATATGTCTATAAAATTTGCAATCAAAATTAAAAGCATTCTTATTTTGCTGAGCTTATTAGTTTTTTGTCTGATGTTGGTAAATGTGATTTCTTCTCAAGAAAAGTCACCTTCGTTTAGTATTATTTCATTTATGCCAGATTTTTATCGTTTCTGGCAAGAAGCAAAAGATGAGCCATTGGAAAGCAAGATGGCTTTATGGGATAGTCTTTTTGAGTCTCGGCATTCGGATTTTTATCAACAAGTTATCTATGAAGGGTTGAGCGGAGAGCAATTAAGTCAATTTAAGTCCCAGAAATTAAAGAGCTTTTTAGGCTCTTTGAAAGAAGATGATATTGATAGAATAAAAATTAAAGAAGAAGAGTTGAAAAGACTAATACCTCAGGGATTAGAGGCTCTAAAAAAGCAAGTTCCTGCAGAAAAAATAGTCCCTACCTATTACATAATACCTTCTTTGAATACTTCCAGCGGGGCTTGTAGACCGTATAAAGATGATTTCATAGTGTACCTTGGCTTGGAAATAATAAGCCAGATGAGAAATCAAGATTCCATCAAAGCACTTATTGTGCACGAAACCTTTCATGCTTTGCATTTCAAGGATATCATTCCTATTATCAAGGAAAAATATGGAGAAAATGTCAATATATTTGCTTTTATACAGGGTGAAGGTCCGCTGTTTATCTCGTTTTTTGAAGGGTTGGCAGTCTATGCTACTGAAAAGATTTACCCTGGGATTCCTCGACCTGGTATTATGGAGGATTTTGTCAGCCAATACCAGGATAATTTTATACTTTATACCAGAGAATTTCTTAAGGACTTAGAGAGCTTTGACTATCAGAAGTATAAAAAATATTTCATTGACCCATCAGACGACCCTTTAATTCCAGCGAAGTTTGGGTATTGGTTGGGATATAAAGTGATAGAATCATTAAGCGAGAATTTCTCTGTCCAGCAAATGATAGAATGGACACCTGAAAAAACAAATCAGATGGTAAGTAAGGAAATTAACCACATCCTTAATACCCAGGAATAAGGTGAAAGAGAGGCGATTTAGCAATTACAGCGGTTCCGGGAAAGAACCTCTGGGCAAGCGGCGTCCTTTCAGGAGAAGGCTCTGGCAGAGGGGTGTATTCCCTCAGAGGCTGATTGATATTTTGTTCAAAACGCCGCATATTTTTACCGTTGCCTTCTTGATTATAATGACCTTAATACTATTACCCCGGCAGAGCCTACCCGTCCGGCAATACAGCATCAACCAGATTGCCTCTTCGGATATCAAAGCCCCCTACGATTTCAATGTGGAAGATAAGGAGGCCACTGCCGAAAAAATAAAGAAGGCCGAAGAGAAGGTTCTCCCGGTGTTTGATTACGACAGCAGGGTGCTACCAGAGGAGGAAAATAAAATTGCCATGGTCTTTAAAACGGGCAGGGAGAAGCTGGAGGAGACTTCTAAGGCAAGGCCTTCCCCAGCTGCCATAAAAGGGAAAGGCCCGGTTGAGGTTCCACTAAGCCTCAGTGATGCTCTCCGCCAGAGCATACCTTTTCCCATCTCAAAAGATGTGCTGGAGCTGTTTGAGCAGAAAAAATTCGATGAAAAACTGGAGGAATATCTTCTCACCACGGTGAGAACCATCATGAGCCAGGACATTGTTAGCAATCTTCTCCTTTTAGCCCCTTACAAGGAAAAAGGAATTATAAGAAGGGATGTCTCCAGCTTCCAGGAGGTTGAGGTCAAGAATTTAGAGCAGATAATCGACCTGATGCAGGTCAGAGACCAATTGGAGAGGCTATTAAGAGAAGAGCCCACCCTCTCCAGTCGACAACGAACCCTGCTGTTATCTTTTTTACAGCCGCTGATTACTCCCAATCTTGTTTTTAATCGGGTGGAGACCGACAATAGGATGGGGTTAGCGCGCCGAGATGTGGAGCCGGTGTTTTATAAGGTTACCAAGGGGGAGATCATCGTCCGCGAGGGAGACCGCATCAATGAGCTTGGCCTGTTGAAATTGAATGCCCTGGCACAAGGGATGAAACCGGGAAGAAGCATTCTGACCATTATGGGGGTGACCCTCTTCGTTCTGATACTCCTTTTCTCTATGTGGAGATACATCGAATACTACCAGAGGCGCCACACCAAGCTCAAGAACCTCTATATTATGGTGGGTGTGATTTTAGTGACTACTCTGCTGATAGCCAAATTCTCTATGTACTTCGCCAACTCCTTGGGTGACTACTTTGGTCGTCCGCCCTTCAACAATGTCAGCTCTTATCTTTATGCCATACCCTTTGCCGCCGGGGCAATGCTGGTGGTCTTACTGGTGGATACCCAGATGGCAGTAACCTTCTCCCTTATTTTCGGCATTTTCGTCGGCATTATGACCAGAGGAGACTTCTTCCTCACCTTTTATGCCATTGCTGGTAGCTTGACTGCCATTTATGGTATTTTTCAGTACAGGGAGCGTTCTTCCATATTCAAGTCGGGTTTTATTATCAGTTTGGTAAATATAGTGGCCATATTGACCATCGCCGCCTTCAGGGACCAGTTACAAGATTTACAGCAGACCTCCTTTGCTCTCTTTTGTGGATTAGCCGGGGGAGTAATAGTAGCTGTGGTTGCCTCGGCTTTTCTGCTGCCGCTGGAGTCTTTCTTTAACATAACCACCGATGTCAGGCTGCTGGAGTTGTCCAATTTAGACCGACCGCTATTGAGGGATTTAGCTCTTCGGGCTCCAGGCACTTATCATCATAGTATTGTAGTGGGAAATCTCGCCGTAGAGGCAGCCAGAGCTGTTCATGCCAACTCGCTTTTTGTGAGGGTAGCTACCCTTTACCATGATATCGGGAAGATGGACAAGCCGGAATATTTTATCGAAAATCAGGCTGGCTTTGAAAACCGTCACGTTAAACTCACCACCCATATGAGCGCTCTGGTGATTATAAGCCATGTGAAAGAGGGGATTGAGATGGCGGAAACACACCACCTCCCGCGGTCTATTATTGATATAATCCCCCAGCATCACGGCACCAGGTTGATAAGCTACTTCTACGAGAAAGCAAAGCAGACGGAAGACCCCAAAATTCAGGAGGTGGATGAAAAGGATTTCCGCTATCCTGGCCCTAAGCCTCAAACAAAAGAGGCTGCCATCATTATGATAGCCGATGCCGTAGAGGCAGCTTCCCGCACTTTAGCCGACCCCACCCCCGCTCGTCTTAAGGGACTGGTGAAGAGGGTTATTAACGATATATTTATTGATGGTCAGCTGGATGAGTGTGACCTCACTTTGAGAGACCTTGAGCAAATCTCCTCCAGCTTCATCCAATTTTTGCCCAGTATCTATCACGAGCGGGTTGGCTATCCGGGATATGAATTTGAGGCCAAGCAGAAAAAGGTGAGCAATGGAGGTTCTGGTAAAAAGCCATCTGCAAAAGCCGCGCATCGCCCCGAATAAAATAAAGGAATTGACCAAAAGAATCCTCCGATTGCTGAGGGTCCAAGCTGATGAGGTGAGTGTAGTTTTTGTCTCGGACGAGGAAATGAGACATTATAACCAGACTTACCGGAATGTTCCGGAGCCCACCGATGTGCTATCTTTTCCTCTCGAGGGGCTCACCCCGGAGGGGAAGAGGAATTTGGGGGATATAATTATCTCCCTGGAGACTGCCTCCCGTCAGGCAGAGGAATTAGGGCATAGTTTAGAGCGGGAAGTAAAGATATTGTTGGTTCATGGGCTCATCCATCTGTTGGGCTACGACCATACCACTGATCAGGGTGAGATGGAAGCCAAAGAGAGGGAGGTACTGAAAAGCCTGGAAGAAGATTCCCAGCCCTCGTCAGGGTTTAATAAGAGCGAGGTGAAGGGTCAGGGTTGAGTTATCCTGTCACAAAGCTCATAGGCTTGGCGGCGGCATTGATTTTGTCGGCGCTTTTTTCCTTACTGGAGGAGGCATATTCCTTCTTGCCGGAGGGTGCCAGGTGGCAGCTATCGGAGCGAAAACGAGGGAGAGGGCTTCTCTCCCGGCTTCACATACTCCGCAGCCCGGTTCATTTCGCAGTTATACTTCAGTTAGGAAGGCTTCTCTTTCTGGGAATTCTGCTTATTCTGATTGCCGATTTCAGCTTCCGTAGATTCCCCCAGCACCCCTTCCTCACCGCTTTGCTTCTGGGAGGAGGAGTGGTGTTCGTCTTCCACCTCCTATTACCCCGGCTTTTCTCGTTTATCTCTCCTGTGGTTTATCTGACAATTTTTCTGCCTCTGCTTCGGTTTAGTTATCTTTTGCTCTACCCCATTACTCAACTTCTCTCTTTTGTTGGCGAGTCTGTATCCAATAGAGGGAAGAGAGAGGTCACCGAAGAGGCTGAAGAAGCTGCCCGTGAAGAGATAAAGGCATACATTGATGTGGGGGAGGAGAGGGGATATTTTGAGAAAGACGAGGGGCAGCTCATCAAGAGCGCAGTGGAGTTTGGCGATACCATGGTTCGCGAGGTAATGACCCCGCGGGTAGATATGGTCTGCATAAAAAAGGAGGCTACCGTGGGTGAGCTCAAGAGGCTCCTCAAGCAGAAAAAATATTCCCGCATACCGGTTTATAGCGGTCAGATAGACAATATAGTCGGCATCATAAGTACCAAGGAGGTATTTGACTACCTGGGCGAAGAGGCTGATGATAACACACTTACTCCCCTTATGCGACCTGCTTACTTCGTGCCCGAAACCAAAGGGGTAGGGGACCTTCTGAGGGAGCTGCAAATAGGGAAGAGGCATATTGCTGTCGTGGTGGACGAATATGGGGGAACGGCTGGGCTGGTGACTATTGAGGATATACTGGAGGAGATTGTAGGGGAGATCTGGGACGAATATGACCAGGAGGCTGAGCCGATAGTCAGGGAGGGGGATGGCGTTATCATTGCCATGGGGAAGACCGATGTGGATGAGGTTAGCCAAGCCCTGGGAGTTGACCTTCGGGAAGAGGGCTTCGAGACCATTAGCGGGCTGGTATTCAACACCCTGGGGAGAATACCCAAAAGTGGAGAGAGTTTTGAACACCGAGGGGTAAGGATTGATATATTAGAGGCAGACCAGCGGCGTATTCGCAAGGTCAGGGTCACCAGGCTATGAGCCAGTTCAAATCGGGCTTTGTCAGCATAGTCGGGCGCACCAATGTAGGGAAATCGACCCTGTTGAACAGCTATGTGGGGGAGAAGGTTGCCATCATCTCCGATAAGCCCCAGACCACCCGCTGGCGAATTCAGGGGGTGAGAACCTATCCCGAGGGGCAGATTGTATTCATAGACACTCCGGGAATTCATAAGCCCAAATATAAACTCAGCCAGAGGATGGTGGAGCTCTCCCTTCAGTCACTCAAGGATGTCGACCTGATACTTTTCATGGTCGATGCCAGCCAGCCCTTTGGAAAAGGAGACCAATTTGTAATTGACCAATTGCAGAAGCTACGCATCCCTGTGTTTCTCCTCCTGAACAAAATTGACCTTATAAAAAAAGAGAACCTGCTTCCCCTCATCGATACATATCAGAGCCTCTATTCCTTTGCCGAGATTATCCCTGTCTCAGCCTTAAAGGGGGATAACCTCGACCGGCTGAGAGATAGGATATTGGAATATCTCCCCCCAGGTGATCCTTATTTCCCACCTGACCAATTTACCGATCAATCAGAGAGATTGATAGTTGCCGAACTCATCAGGGAGAAGATTCTTTCCCACACCAGGGAAGAGCTCCCGTATTCTACCACTGTCATGGTAGATAGTTTTAAGACTGATGAGGAGAAAAAGCTAATAAGGATAAGCGCCATTATCTATGTGGATAAAAAATCCCAGAAGGGAATTATCATAGGCAAGGATGGTTCTCTGCTAAAGCGCATCGGCACTCAGGCGCGCCAGGATATAGAGAGGATTCTTAACTCCAGGGTTTTCCTCCAGCTCTGGGTGAAGGTGAAGAAGGGGTGGCGGCAGGACGAGCGGTTCCTGGAACGACTCGGTATGCAATAGCCAGAGGAGCCTGTAAGCTTTCCATTTTAAATTAAAAGGTTATCTACGCGCCTTTATCTCCACAATTTTCTCACGGGCAATTAACACCCATATTTGGTCAGCGGGCTGGATTAACTTTCTC
>JAOUOQ010000068.1 GCA_029880275.1 Candidatus Aminicenantota bacterium
AGATTGTAAAAAAGGGTAAGAAAATAAGGCGGGAGTTTGTTACTTACTGCTCCTTTGTCCCTTTAATTGGTAAAGAGGGATGGGGTAATCCTTGAATAAATTCGTGGGGAATTGCCTTATATCTTTGAAAAATATGCAGGATGAGCGAGTTCTTTAGTCTCATAAGATCAGTAGATAAAATTTCAAATAAGGTCTTGATTTCAGCTTAGCGGTGGTATATATTGAATAACAAAGTGGGCGATTAGCTCAGTGGGAGAGCACTTCTTTCACACGGAAGGGGTCACTGGTTCAAATCCAGTATCGCCCACCATTTTTACTTCCTTCAACGAATTTCTTTCTCTCTAAAGCGAACACCATGAGAGTCTATTATCAATAGCGGTAATGCTATTTAATCCTTCCCAGCTAATATCAATGATGGACTCGCCTTGAATAAGATCGACGCTGTCGCATTTTCAGCTGAGGCTTCGCTTTTCTGCTTTGGGGCATGAGATTTTTTCTCGGGGATTTAGTGCCCGGTGCATTGATTGAGGGGGAGTTATACGCGGAAGGGAGCTTAGAGGGGGTAGTTATTTTTTTATTTTTGACCTCTTGCCAGTGCTCGATTATCCTTCGAGTGGCCCGGATGTAGTATAAAGAGCTTTGGGGATAGTAGTTCAGATAGCCCATTGGCTCCAGAAAGCGCATTGCCGGTTCAATCTGGGTCCCCTCGTGGAATTCGTTAAAAGAGGTAATGGTGAGAATATCGGGCTGCGATGATATGGCTGCTTCAGCCATCCTGTCGTAAGTGTTACCGTCCTCTCTTGGAATGTACCTCGTCTTCTCTCCAGTGTATGCTTTTTCCCGATAGTCAATATAACCAGGCAAGATGCTGGGTGACCATAAGAGTCCTGCCGAGTGAAACCACTCCCCTATCTCCTCCCACTGCGAAACCGTGTCTACACCATAAGTATAGACCCCGTCAAAGCCGCTGCGCAGGCATCGTCCGAGGTCGGTGGTTTGCCCCAGAAAGACAGAGTCGCTGCGGGAGTCGAGTCGCAGCCGGTAGAGCATAAAGTTCCATTCCTCGTCGGAGATATAATCCCGGTCCTCCTTTCCCACTGTGCTTTTAAATATGTAAAACAGGGGTTTTTGCTTCTCGTTGCGGTAAAAGGCGAGGTGCTGGCCGTACTCATCTAATAGATAAAGGATATCATCAATAAAAGATTGTCGACGATAGGCATAGGGCTCTATATGGAAGTTCACCTTCACATTGAACCGTTGAGCCGTATCCAGAATCAAGGGAGTGCTGAGGTCTTCAAAGGAGTGCTTCCCCCAGAAGGAGAGGCAAATAACACCTATCCTCGCCTGGCTTATCCACCGCATATGCTGGCGGACCACCGCGGGGTCAGAGGTGCTGTAAGCCCCTAACAGGGGAAAATAGTCCGAGGCCAGGTCTGCCGCCGGGCGGTGACCCTTGAGGTTCCAGTGGTACCATTCCCCGTTAAATTTTGGGTTTGCCCACCAGGGATAATAAAATATATGGACATTCCTGTCCAGCCTTGAGCTGTCAATGGCTTCTTTTGGATGATAAAGAGCCATCCCCGGTATGCCGAAAGTGGCCAGGTGGAGGAAATCTCTCCGGCTCAATCCATGAGAAGGCTTTTTACCAACCCGATGTTTTGTTCTGTCCATAACCCTGTATGATAGGATAGAGGATTATTTCTGTCTGAGAAAGTTTGGGTATCACTCCTTACTTTAACAAAAATAAGCTCTTTTTTCAATCTTTCTCCCGCCTTTCCTATTACAGCAACAGAATTTTTATGTTAACATTACAAATGAGGAGGAATACTTATGGGTCGTATTAAATGGTGTTCCATTGCAATTGCCATTCTGACCCTTCCGCTGCTTATTCTTGCTGAAGGAGAAATGATTAACTTGGAGCTTAATTCCCATTCAACCGCCCCGAAGGCTCAAGAGGAGTCTTCTTTCCCTCAGTTGGAGATGCTCAAGCTCATCAACAAAGAGCGGCAGAACCTTGGTCTACCCCTGTTGAAGTTAAACTTAGAGCTTTCCAGAATCGCTCAGCATCATTGCGAGGAGATAGCGGAGTTCAATAAACTCACCCATACCTCTCCGGTCTACGGCTACAATCTTTATGAAAGGATACAGGTAACTTTTCCTTCAGTAAAAAAGATGGCCGAAAATGTCGGAGTAGGTCGCCATGCCTTTTCCGCTCATCAGAGGTTTATGGATAGCCCTGCCCACCGGAAAAACATCCTCGACCCGGAATTTAAAGAGGTGGGAATAGGGATAGTGAGAAAGGCACCTCTGATATGCTATTTCACACTGGACTTCATCACCAGACCATCAGCAGAAAAGCAACAGAGCACCAGCAGGTTCTATTTTGAACAAGCACCTCCTGAGGATGCTGTTCCCATGACCAGGGAGGTAATGGCGGTCTATACCTTTACCGCTCCGCAGGAGGAGGAACTTGTAAACAAGGGGATTGCCCTTTACCTTCAGGGGAAGATTGAAGAAGCCATTCAGGCATATAAGAAAGCCCTGGAAATAAATTCATCTTATTTTTATGCCTATTACAACCTTGGGCTGGCCTATGTGGCCCAGGAAAAATTCCTTCTCGCTCTGGAAAATTTTCAGGAGGTTATCAAGCGGGAACCCGGCGAAATCTATTCCCTCTATTATATTGGCTATATCAATTCCCGGCTGGGCAACTACCAGCCTGCCTTAGATGCTCTCAAGGAGCTGTTAATTGTCGACCCCACTGTTCACCCTGAGATTTTACTGAATGTCCATTATCTGCTGGGGGAGGTTTACGACCACATGGGGAAGAAGGAAGAGGCTATAACCTATTATGAGAAGTTCATCGACATGGCAAAACAGAGCCCGCATGCTGACCTTAAGACAGTCTCCAATGCGGTCAAAAGACTGAATAAGCTGAAGGAGAAATAATTATACTGCGTGCTCATTAAATTAGTGTGAGAAGCTGGAAAAGATTATAAAGTCATTTCTTTAAAATCCACTCTTCTTGAAAGCAAGATTCTTGCGGGGAAACTGCCTGCTGAAAGTAAGGAGTAAAAGGCGGCTGAGTATTCCTACTTTGTTACTGCTAATCTTCGGGCATACTTCTACATTCTCACCACTATAAAGGATTTAAAAAGAACAAAAATCCAGCCTGTTCCTATATCCAATATGCTCTTTATCGTCGGAAGCTTCTTATGAAGAACTTTTTAATAAAGAAAAATCCATATGGATGCCTGCCCTTTACCCAGAGCTATTACATTATGATATGAAAAGTAAGCCCGTTAGTAATTGCTCCTGCCTAAATGAACCTCGCCCTGGGCATTAATCCCACCGAAGGCTTTGAAGCTCCTGATGACGCTGCCATCAGCCTTGAACACCTTGACCTGGGAGACACCTCCCTCGCCGTGGGCACAGAGTATCTCACAAACGCCATCGTTATCTATATCAGCCGCGGTTATCTGCACATCACCGTTTGGGTTGCCGCCAAAGCCAAAGGCGGTAAACTCCGCGATTGATGTGCCGTCCTTGTCAAATAGTCTGACCTTGTTTCCTCCGTTGTAACCGGTAGAAGCGGCTATCTCTAAATCAGTGTCGGCATCAAAGTTCCCTACCGCCAGACGCACCTCACCGCCGGGATTATCGGTAGAATCGAATGCCGCAAAGGAGCGGATGACGGTTCCATCGTAGTTGAATATCTTCACCACGGAGCTGCCTCCTTCGCCCATACCGGCTACTATCTCATCAATTCCGTCGGCGTTCTCCAGGTCACCCGCTGCCACATGGACCTCACCCTGGGCATTGGCAGCACCGAAGGCTTTGATGCTGATGATGGAGGTGCCATCAATTTCGAATGCCTTCACCCACGACTGCCCCCCTTCACCCTGGGCTATGGCTATCTCGTTATCAGAGGTGTCGGTATCAAAGTTCCCTATGGTAAGATGGAGCTCACCGTTGGTGTTTGATGCTCCGAAGGCTTTGAAGGTGCTGATGGGGGAGCCGTCCACCTCAAAGAACTTCACCCATGACTTTCCCCCCTCGCCCTGACCGGCGGCAATCTCATCCAGGCTGTCGGCATCAATATCACCCACTGCCAGATGCACCTCACCCTGGGAATTCACCGCTCCGAAGGCTTTGAAGCTATTCAAGCCATTTGCCAGAAGGTTGAACTCTTTTATCCAGCTTGTGCCGCCAAGGCCGTGTGCGGTGATAAATGCACCACCCCCTGCAATGAGATAGGTCTCCCCGGCTTCGTAGCGTCCACCGATGTCAGCCCCAGGAGCACTGATGAGCAGGTCATCATATCCGTCGCCGTTGACATCCCCGCTGGCCACCGCACAGCCACAAGAATCATGAGCATCATCCCCGCAGACGGTGATGTCGGCTGATTGTGTGCTCAGATCAATGGTGACCGGGGAAGATGGGCTGGAGCCAAAGATGACATATGTCTCCCCGGCGTTGGAGCGTCCACCGGGGTCAGCCGCATAGGCACCGATGATAATATCATCATATCCGTCGCCGTCTACATCACCGCTGGCCAGCTCCCAACCAGAACAATCAGAAGCAGCAGCTCCATAGACGGTGATGTCGGCGGATGTGGTGCTCAGGTCAATTTCTGAAGGCGGGTTGCTGGAGCCGAAGATGACATAGGTCTCCCCGGCCATGCTGCGTCCACCGGGATCAGCACTAGGAGCACTGATGAGCAGGTCATCATATCCGTCGCTGTTTACATCCCCGCTGGCCAGCTCCCAGCCACAAGAATCATCAACATCATCACCGCAGATGGTTATGTCGGCTGGCCATGAGTTTAAATCTAATTTGTAGGGAGGCATTGAAAAGATTGAGCCGAAAATCACATAAACCTCCCCGGCAAAAGAGCGTCCACCGGGGTCAGCTCCCATAGCACCGATGATAATATCATCATATCCATCGCCGTCTACATCACCGCTGGCCACCGCCCAACCAGAACAATCCCCAGCAGCAGCTCCATAGACGGTGATGTCGGCGGATGTGGTGCTCAGGTCAATTTCTGAAGGCGGGTTGCTGGAGCCGAAGATGACATAGGTCTCCCCGGCATTAGTACGAGAAGGATCCCCAGGGTCAGCCCATTTGGCACCGATTATTATATCAGCGTAATCATCATTGTTTACATCCCCGCTGGCCAGCTCCCAGCCAGAATAATCAGCAGCAGCAGCTCCATAGACAGTGATGTCGGCTGGGGTGCTGCTCAAATCTACGGTGTAAGGTGGTGAGGGGGAGCTGGAGCCGAAGATGACATAGGTCTCCCCGGCGTAGGTGCGTGCAGGCTCACCAGGGGCAGCCTCAGTGGCACTGATGATTATGTCGTCAAATCCATCCCCGTTGACATCCCCGCTGGCCACCGACCAGCCAGAATGATCACCGGCATCATCCCCTAAGATGGTGATGTCAGCGGATGTGGTGCTCAGGTCAATTTCTGAAGGCGGGTTGCTGGAGCCGAAGATAATATAGGTCTCTCCGATTTGTAAACGTAAAGGGTCTACGGGGTCCGCAGCATCGGCACCTATAATGATGTCCATAAAGCCGTCCCCATTGATATCCCCATAGGCAACCGCAGAGCCAATAAAATCACAAGCAGCATTTCCCAGCACCCGCATATCACCCCACAGCTTATCCAGGTCAATCACCCGCTGTCCAAATACCATCCCCGAAAGGGCAAGACTAAAGACCAGAAAAACGGAAACGATAAAACCATGCCTCTTCGCCATTTTGGCTACCTCCTATTTTAAAATAGGTTAAAATTATTCCCCCACCACTACGGTGAGAAGAATTACAGCATTGAAATATTAACGCGTTAACCCTCTATTGTCAACAAAAAAGTTAATTATACTTTGTCTATGTCAATATATGTTGTCTGATATTTTCTATGTCACCTGAAAGACACGGCGGATTTTCCTCCTACATGGCTCCTCAGATAGGCTTTGGCTTCACATTTTCAGGAAAAAAGGAAGGCAATTGCTGACGGTCTTATGCTTCAAGTGTGATTACCGTCTTATGGAAACATTGCCAGAAAAGTAAGCTTCCATTAAGCAGGCATAAATCCGCTTAGAAGCTGCTGCTTTATGATACTAACAGTAATCGCCTTAGTAGTTGCTCTTGCCTAAGTGGACCTCGCCCTGAGCGTTTACCCCACCGAAGGCTTTGAAGCTTCTGACAATGGTGCCATCGACTTTACACACATGCACTGCGGAACTCCCCCCCTCACCATGAGCGCAGATTATCTCGTCAATGCCATCGTTATCTATATCACCGGTGGTTATGTGAACATCACCGTTGGGGTTACCACCAAGCACAAAAACAGAGAACTTGCTGATAAAAGTGCCATCCTTGTCAAACAGCTTGACTATGTTGCTCCCGTTGTAGCCGGTGGCTGTGGCTATCTCTAAATCAGCGTCGGCATCAAAGTTCCCTACCGCCACATGCACCTCACCGCTGGGATTACCTATGGGACCGTAAGCTTTGAAGCTGCGAATGAGGGTTCCATCATAGCTGAATATCTTCACTACGGAGCTGCCGCCCTCTCCCATGCCGGCGATTATCTCGTCAATGCCATCGGCATTCTCCAGGTCACCCGCTGCCAGGTGAACCTCACCCTGAGCATTGCCAATGCCAAAAGCTTTGAAGTTGGTGATGGATGTGCCATTGGTCTTGAAGACCTTTATCCACGACTTTCCACCTTCGCCCTGGGCTACCGCTATCTCGTTATCCGCGGGGACAGCATCACAATTCCCTATGGTCAGATGCACCTCACCGTTGGTATTCACTGCTCCGAAGGCTTTGAAGGAACTGATAGCGGAGCCGTTGACCTCAAAGAGCTTAACCCAGGATTTTCCCCCTTCACCCTGACCGGCGGCAATCTCATCCCGGCCGTCGGCATCCGTATCAGCCACTGCCAGATGCACCTCACCCTGGGAATTTGTCGCTCCGAAAGCTTTGAAAGAATTCCAACTGTTTCCCAGGAGGCTGAACTCATTTATCAGGCTTGTGCCGCCACGACCGTGAGCGGTAATAAGGGCACCGCCGCCGGCAATCAAATAGGTCTCCCCGGTCATGCCGCTCGCAAAAGGGGCACCGATAGCTATATCATCATATCCGTCCCCATTTATATCCCCGCTGGCTAACGCATGGCCCGAGCGACCCGAATCCCCGAAGATAGCGATGTGGGGAGCTGAGAGCGACCTCAGGTCGACGACAACGGGCGAAGATGGGCTAAAGCCGAATACTACATAAGTCTTCCCGGCTGCGCTTCTTACTTCAGTAGCGCCGATGATTATATCGTCATATCCGTCACCGTTTACATCCCCACTGGCCACCGCAGAGCCTGATAAATTATTATAGGATTCCCCCTTGACGGTGATGTTGGCTTCGGTATTCAGGGCGATAGTTGAAGGCGGTGAGCTGGAGCCGAAAGCCACATGGGTCTCCCCGGCATCATGCATATACGGCAAACTGCGGTCAGAATAATGCTCACCGATGATTAAATCATCAAATCCGTCTCCGTTTACATTCCCGATGGCCAGAGCAAAGCTGGACTCACCATCCCCACTCGCGGTGATATCGGCAGATGTGCTCAGTTCGACAGTTGTGGGAGGCGTGCCGGAGCCGAAGACCACATAGGTTTTGTTAGCAGGATAGGCACCGATGATTATATCATCATAATCGTCACCATTTACATTCCCGCTGGCAACCCTATAGCCAGAGAAATTCCCCGCACCGACACCGTAGAGGGTAATATTGGCTTGGGTGCTCAAATCGACAGTTGCAGGCATTGAGCCGGAGCCGAACACCACATAGGTTTCCCCGGCATCGGTTCGCACAGGGTCACCCGGGTCAGCCGCATAGGCGCCGATGATGAGGTCATCAAATCCGTCATTATTTACATCTCCGCTGGCAACCGCACAGCCAGATAAACTCCCGGCATTAGCCCCCCAGACGGTGACATCAGCGTTTTGGGTCCCCAGGTCGATAACTGTGGGTGATGAAAAAACCTTGCCCAAGATGACATAGGTCGCCCCGGCCCAACTGCGTGCAGGGTCACCAGGGTCAGCATATAAAGAACCGACGATCAGGTCATCGTATCCGTCGCCATTGATATCCCCGCTGGCTACCGCCCAGCCTAAATTATCATCCTGACCAGCCCCGATGACGGTGATGTCGGGCCATTGGCTGCTCATATCATAAGTTGAGGGCGGCGAGCTGGAGCCAAAGATAACCTGGGCATAGCCGCGAACATCTAAACAATCAATGGCACCGCCCCATCTGGCGCCGATGATGATGTCCTCATAGCCGTCCCCGTTGAGGTCCCCATAAGCCAGCGCACAGCCAGAAAAATCCTCAGCATTCTTCCCCAGCACCCGCATATCCCCCCACACCTTATCCAGGTCAATCACCCTCTGCGCACACAGCATCCCGGAGATGGCAAGAATGATTACCAGAAAAACCGAAATTGTAAAACCATTCTGACGAACCATATTAACTACCCCCTTCTTTTTAATAAGGTAAATCCCCCCTACCACCGCGGCGAGGAGAATTACCACTTGTTTTCTATTTGTGGGAAAGAAAAATCAACCACCGGCAAGTTCTCCTTCACAAGCGCATTTAC
>JAOUOQ010000069.1 GCA_029880275.1 Candidatus Aminicenantota bacterium
ACGAAGTGGATAGGAGCATTCTTATAATAAAGCTCAGGATTCTCCTCCGGGGAGCCCATTCTCCCCTGTACCCACCAGCCGCCGGGGTCTCTGTACCAATCTACATAATCGGTTGTCCCGGCTACATCTACCGCTGCTCGGAACCAATCAGGCTGTCTGATAATGGAGAGCAGGGTGAAGTAGCCCCCGTAGCTCAGTCCCCAGATTCCTATCCGATCGGGGTCTACGAAATCTAAGGACCTGAGATACTTTGCCCCCATTGTGGCATCGTCGCTGTCTTTTCCCCCTACATCCATATAGGAGGCGAGCATAAATTCACGCCCATAGCCTATGCTCCCACGATAATCGGGCATCAAAACTACATATCCCTTTTGAAGAAGATACTGGTGAAATGCATAATATACGCCGTAGTTCTTGGATGGGTGCCAGCCATAGCGATTCTGCAAAATCCCATCACCGTGAACCCAGATGATGGCAGGATATTTCTTTCTCTCGTCGAAGCCTTTGGGCTTGAACAGGAAAGCGGGTATCTGCAAACCGTCCACGCTTTCATAATACAAGAACTCGGGCGTAGTCAATGCCTCTTTACTGATTGATGGGGGCATGGCGTTGGTAAGCTGGCGTGGCTGTTCGGGGGATGCCAGGGAGGTTACCCACAGGTCTAGGACGGCGTAGGGTCCGGAGTGCAAAAAGGCGATGCTCTCCCCATCGGGCGACCACAGGGGCTGCATGTTAGTCCCCCGCATTGAGGTCATCTTCTGAGCTTCGCCCCCCGATGCTGGCACTACCCATATATTCCTTTCAATGAGGCTCCCCTGGTTAGAGGTGAACGCTATCTTGCTGCCATCAGGTGACCAAGCGGGGATACTAATCTCGTATTCCCCGGAGGTAAGCTGTGCCAGCTTCTGCCCATCAGGGGTAACCGTATAAAGGTGAACCCATCCATCGCGGTCGGAAATGAAGCCAATGGCGGTGTTATCAGGGGACCAAAAGAGTCCTTCATCCCATCGGTCATTGAGCCATCTGCCGGTTTCCAAAATCCACTTGTCGGTGCTCTCCTGATATACCAGGCGCTCATCTCCTCCATCCAGGTTTCTAACCCATATCTCGCGGTGTTTGCAGTCTTCGGTTCTTCTTTCTACTGCCAGCATTCTGCTATCGGGGGACCATTCGGGAGCAAGCTCACTCTCCTCGCTCTGGGCTACCCAGATAGGTCTTCCCCCGGAGGTCGATATTACACCCACATCGGAAGGGTAATCCTTGAAGTGGATAAAAGCCAGCTTGGTTCCGGTGAGCCCTGCAGGAACTTCATACACTGGCTCCGACGGAGCCGAAGAGACGAAGGCTACCTTGGTGCCATCGGGGGAGAACCGGGGGGCTCTATCAACCCTGTCACCTGAAGTAAGCTGGCGTGACCTCCTTTCTTTCAGAGAGAAGAGCCATAGGTCGCTATTCTTGGAGACGACCAGAGAACTTCCATCGGGAGAAATGGAAAAATCTGAAGAGAAACCCTCAGGAGCGCCCTCCACCGGAGCAGCTTCCGGCTGCGAATCCCTCCAGGCATACAAGACCCCTTCCTGGACATAGATAAGCTCTCTCCCATCGGGCTTCCACACCGGTCTGCCTATCTCTCCTTCGGAATGGGAGATTTTGAATATCTTCGTATTGGAAAGTGAGACCACCCAGATGTCCTTTACCCCACCATCATCCCAGATGAAGGCAATCTTCTCCCCATCGGGTGACCATACAGGCTGGGAAAGGTATTTTATCTGAAGTATCTGGGAAATGGTGAGCTGTTCACCTTTCTCAACGGTACAAGCAACACCGAAAAAGAGAAAACATAACCCTAACATCATCAAAAAAGAGCCTTTTGCAATTCTTTTTGCCATCTAACAGTCCTCCTTTCCATAAAATATAGGCATTAAGACAAATTTATCACCTTTACATTTTCTCTTTGCTCCCTTTACCATCACATTTTTCTAAATAGAGCACATTTTCCTATTGACAACTATCAATTGCTCTGCTAATATAATATATGAAAGATGCAAATATATCAAGATATAATATATCAATAACTGAAATTAGGTTAAAGATAATGCAGAGGGGGGTGAAGGGGTGAACGGTAACTTACTCGGTTACAAGACTTTAAAAGAGTGTGTGTATGATTATTTGAGCAAAGAGCTGGAGAGTGGCAATCTGAAACCCGGGGAAACCATTGATGAGAAGGAACTGTGTGAGAGGTTAAATGTTAGTCGGACACCAATAAGGGAGGCTCTGATTCAGCTGGAAACGGAGGGCTTTGTCAAAATTCTCACTCGAAGGCACATCTATGTTAATGAGCTCAATTTAGATGATATAGCAAATATCTACCAGGTAATAGGGGCGTTGGAGGCGGCGGCGGCAGAAAGGGCGCTTGAGAGGATGACCGACAAACATATAGCGGAGTTGGAAAAGTTATGTGAAAAGATGAAGAAGGCATTGGAGAAAGGCGACTTTTCCAAACATATGGATTATAACCTGAAGACCCATGAGTTATTTCTAAAATTAAACGATAATGAACTTCTTGCCAAGATAGTAATCTTATTGAAGAAGCGCCTTTACGACTTCCCGGAGATAATTAAGGAGGTCCCTGAGTGGGACAATATGTTGATAAAACAACATACAGAGATGGTAGAACTTTGCAAAAAAGGGGATAAAAAGGGATTGAATAATCTATTGAAAGACATCCACTGGAGCTTTGAGAAGAATCGTTCATATATAATCTCTTATTATAGTAAGAATAATAATTAAAAGGCTTACTAATTGCTCGTTGCTCTGAGGTTAAGCTTTTAGCAGTAGGGAAAGAGGAAGCTGAATTTTCGGTTTAATCGGGTTTTTCAATGCATATCATAATGAGGCGATAGTTGAAGACAAAATTGTAGCGAAAACCCAGCTCTTTCCCAAAAACCAATATTAACATCTTGAGCCCATAGGAGGATTGGGATATGCGGATTTTAAAACTCCTCTTTCCACTTTCACTTCTTTTGATGGTCGCTTTCGGTGGTCTCATCTTTGGTCAGACGCAGACGGGAACCATTACCGGCAGAGTTGCCGATGAAACTGATGCGGTGCTTCCAGGAGTGACCGTGACCCTTAGCAGCGAAGCACTCATCACGGCGACGAAAGTCACCACTACCAACGAGTATGGGGTTTACAAGTTCATCGCTCTACCACCGGGCACCTATGATGTGAAGTTTGAATTAGAAGGCTTTCAACCAAACGAGCAGAGAGGGATCAAAATAAGTGCTTATTTTGTGGCCAGAGTGAATGTGGTTTTGACCATGGCGGCTCTGGAAGAGGTTATCACGGTAACTGGTGAGTCACCTGCAGTGGACGTCAGCAGCAATGTCATCTCCACGTCCGTTGACAGAGACCTTTTGGACCACATCCCCAGTGGTAGAGATATCTGGGTAATAGCGGAGCAAGTTCCGGGGGTTGTCCAGGATAGATACAACATCGGTGGTACCGAGAGTGCTCAGCAGAGCGCGGGGTTTCTTCACGGCTCTCAGGCTCAGCAGGAGTTCAGCTTCGACGGGCTTTCCAACAACTGGCCCGGCGGACATGGTGGCTATGTCATGGTATATTTTGACTATGACAGCTTCGAAGAGGTGCAGGCGTTGACCAGCGCTGCTCCGGCCGAGATAGGTACCGGCGGGTTATACATGAATATGATCACCAAGTCAGGGGGGAACGACTTCCACGGGACAACGACCTTCCTGTATGAGCCCGGCTCATGGCAGGGGAACAATGTCACCCCGGAAATGGAAGATATGGGGATAACGACCGCCAACCCGGTAGAGCATATATTGAACTTCTCACCCACTCTCGGCGGACCGATAATCAAGAACAAGATGTGGTTTTTCGGCTCCTATCTGCGCTATGACATCAACACCCAGATCCTGGGCATGTTACGACCTGATGGCACTCCCGAGGTTGATGTCAACCACCAGACCAACGCCATGGCTAAAGTCACTACCCAGATAAATCCCACCAACAAGCTGATGGCCATGTACTACTTCAACTACCAGAACAGGTTCTACCGTAGAGAGGGGTATGCCTTCATTGAAGAGAAGGCTTCCTGGCGGCAGATTGAGCCCGCCCATATTGTTCAGGGTCAATGGACCTCCATCCTTCCCAAAGACATCTTACTCGATGTGCGTTTGGGATATGTAACCCATGTGTTCCCGCTTGAGCGTCAGCCAGAAGTACAACCTACCGACATCTCCCGGGTGGATGATATTCGCTCCACCTTAATGGGGTCTGCTGATTATTACCACTGGCACACTGCCCCCAGGACTCAGTTCAATACCTCCCTCTCCTATTTTTCTGACTACTTCCTTGGCGGAAGTCACGACATCAAATTCGGCACCGAATATTCTCGTCAGCACACTTATTACGATATGAATGTCAATGGGGATATGGTGATGCACTTCTATGATGGGGTGCCCGGCTATGTGCTCACGCTTGCTCCGGTGGAGGAACAGATAAGCAAGTTCAATACCTTCTCCGCCTACCTCCAGGATTCGTTCTCCATTGGCAATCGCTTGACCATCAATGCCGGAGTCAGGTTCGAATACTTCCAGGGATATAATCCCGCTCAGGGAAGCCCGGCAGGGGTTTTCTGGCCGGCTCGTTCCTACCCAGCAGAGAAAAACATCCCCAACTGGAAGAATGTGGTTCCTCGCTTTGGAGTGAGCTTCGACCTCTTCGGTGATGGGAAGACAGCGTTGAAGGCGAGCTTTAGCAGATATACGCAGATGGAAGGCGCTCGCTTGCCTCAAACCCTTAATCCTAACTCCATGTTCTGGGAGGTAAGACCCTGGAACGACAGTAATGGGAACCTGTTCGCTGAGCTGGATGAGCTGCTTCCTCCGGTTGCTGTCGGGGGCGGAGTCAATGTGAGTCTGGACCCCAATACCACCCGTCCCTTATCAGATGAAGTGACCGTGGGTATTGAGCACCAGGTGGGGGAGGACTTAGCCCTCGCCGCCACTTACTATTATCGGAAAAACTTCAATTGGATGGGTATGGTTAACCAAGCGGTACCTATTGACAGCTTTACACCGGTATCTGTCTCAGCGGAGGGAAAGACCATTACGGTTTATAATCAGGACCCTGCTACCCTGGGTTTGGTGGACCGGGTAATCACCAACATACCAGAGTTCTACGAAAATTACCATGGTTTTGAGGTCACCGCCAGGAAGAAGTTCTCCAACCGCTGGCAGATGTTAGTCGGCTACACCAGAGGTAGGACATTGGGGTATTATGCGGAAGCCCGGTGGGGCTTCCAGGATACCAATGACCCCAACAACCTGGTCAATATTAAGGATGCGTATCATCCACAAGACCGAACCAATATCTTCAAGCTGCAAGGAACCTACTTCTTCCCCATGGATATCACCCTGAGCGCCAACTACCGCTACTACACCGGCGAGCCAGTAACCAGATGGTTAGCGGTCTCTGGTCTGAATCAGGGTCCGGTGAATGTTGCTTTAGAGCCTCGTGGCACATTTAGATATGACAATGTCTCTATTCTGGACCTGAGAGTCTCCAAGATCTTCACCTTCGATAAATTCAGTCTGGAAGCGATGTTAAATGTCTTCAATGCGTTCAATTCCGATGCAGTTGTGGGAATGGTTACTTCGGTTGGTCCCTGGTATGGCAGACCATATAAACTCCTTTCACCGGTCATTGCCGGATTCGGTGTGCGTCTGTCCTTTTAAGGAGGTGTAAGGCCGAGGTAATTCTAACTCAGGTGGCTCAAAAGGAGGGGGTAACTCCCCCTCCTTTTTTTATTTATAGCCCGCCTAGTTCAAAAAAGACAGGTGCAGTTTCAGGTGGGTCATTTCTTTTGAGTCAGGTTTTTAGCTGGGAAAAATCTTTCCAGCTCTTCAGGCTTCGGCTTCTCGGTGAGAAGGCTCCCAACAATCAGAGCGAAAAGAGACACCATCAGCGAGGGGTATATAAGAGGAATTCCCCACAGGTCTCCCTCAATGACTTTATCGGGAGGCAACACCTCTGCCATAATTTTCAGAAAAATACAGATAGCCGTTCCGGAAATAATCGAGGCTAACCCTCCAGCCTTGGTCGCCCGCTTCCAGGCAAAGGCAGCAATGAGCGCGGGGGTTATGGCAACGCCGTAAATGGTATAGGCAAAATAAGCCATTTCCAGGACGGAAGTGAGCCTCATGGCTATAAGAAAAGCTATAACTCCCAGGATGACGATGCAGATTTTTTGCAGGGCAACTATAGTACTTTGATTGGCATCCTTCATGATGAAGCGCTGATAAATGTCGCGCATAATATTAGTGGAAGGAGAAAGAAGATAGTTCATGCCCGTAGAGAGCACCACCGCACAGGCAGCTCCAAGCAGCAGCACTCCCACTGGAGCAGGGACCAAACTTCTGGCTGCCATAAGGACCACTTTTCCTCCTTCCTTGGGGATGGTCAGGTCAATCTGGTTTTGAAATTTGCTGTAGGCAAAAACGGCAATAAGCACAACCACTATATCTACAAATATGGTGCCGATGGTCCACCATATCACCGCTCTTTTGGCATCCTTTGGAGTTCTGGCGCTGTAAAATTTTTGATACATTGTCTGCACTCCCATCAGGAGAAGCATGACTGACAGGAAATATCCCCCGGCTTTGAGTGCGGGGTGAGCGCCGAACTGCTGATTTACGACAGCGAAGTATCCCGCATCAAGATTCTGAGTAGCCTCTGGGAAACCGCCGGCAGCAATATAGACAAAGGGGATAGACAATAGACACGCCAATACTATAATGACACCGTTGGGCAAATCGGTGTAGACAACCGCCACCATCCCCGCCAGAGCCGTAAAAAGAATTACGAAAACAGCGGATATAATCGTGCCAACAGCCTCGGGGATAGCTCCATCAGTGGCAACATTGAGGATGAATCCTCCGGCGACAAATTGATAGGAGACCATGGCAACGAAGGAGATAATAATGGCTGCCGCTCCGAATATACGGGCGACAGGCCCGTAGCGCGCTTCGAGGATGTCGCCGATGGTGTACTGACCAAAAGTGCGAATTCTTCCCGCCAGGAAATAAATGACGATAATTCCTAACCAGGCTCCCGCTGGCAGCCAGATTGATGAAAATCCCGCTTTAGAGGCAAATTCAGCTCCGGCGATAAATGTGCCCGAGCCAATCCAGGTGCAAATAAGAGTGAACACCAAGACCGAAGTTTTGACACTGCGGCCCGCCACCATAAAGTCTTCCTGGCTTTTGACTCTTTTAGACCGGTAAATATTAAAACCTGTAAGAACCAGAAGATAAGCCAGGATGATATAGAGGTAGGTGGACATTAACCCCTCTTTTTTCTGATCGCCTTAGATTTTTATCAACTCCTTCTGCTGTTCTGTGGTGACCTCAACCTCGCCCTGATGCGTGATGAATACATCTATCTCAGATCTGGCAGCCATTTCTCCGGCAAAATAGATTCCCGGTTCAATGGAAAAGCAGCTGCCAGGAATGATTTGTCTTTCATCATTTGTTTCTAAGTTGTCAATGTTAACACCATTGCCGTGAACTTCGGTTCCGATAGAATGCCCTGTGCGGTGCATAAAGAGCTTCCCGTAACCTGCTTCTTGAACGACCTGGCGACAGGCATCATCTACCTCCCATCCGTAGCAAGGCTCCTCTCTGCTGAATTTGTCGCGGATGAACTCTACCGCCCTGTCCCGTGCCCGTCGAACCACATCAAATATCTCCAGGTATTTCTGAGGAGGTGAATCACCAATATAGCCGCACCAGGTTATATCAGCATAAATTCCTCCTGGTTCTTTCTTCTTGGCCCATATGTCCATTAAGACCTTATCTGCTGACTTTAAAATGTAACTATTTTCAGGAGTAGGCTCAAAGTGAGGGTTAGCGGGGTGGTCGTTGATGCCGATAATAGGAGTCTCCTCGTTGTTGGTGAGGTTGCTCTCCTTGAATTTTTCTTGGATAAATTGGGCGAGGGAATACTCACTGAGTTCTTGGTGGTCAGCGATGGCTTTTCTGATTTGTTCAAAGGCCTGGTTTTTAATGGTGTTGATTAAATGAGCAGCTTCTTTGTGGAGATGATAGCCATGCGGGTCAATGACTGATTCAAATAACTGAACGAGATCAGCCGAGCTTACAATCTCATACCCAAAGCCCCTGAGAAGGTCTATAAGACCGGCGTCAACAATAGAAACATAGGGAATACGCTGGAGATGAGAATATTGCATGGCGATTTTTTTAGAATTTCCCAGAACCTTCTTCAGAGAAGAGTGTAGCTCTTTCCATGTTAGGTAAACCATCTTTTTGCCAGGAAGGGAGTCGAGCTTTGTAGCCTCCACTGCATGAACCAACTTCCGGGGTTCACCTGAAGCTGGTATGAAGTAGAACCATCTTCGAGAGGTTAATTTGTCGCTGGGCAAGTTGAGAATGGAATAGGCGATGGCATCCCGGTTGTGAAAATCGTAAAAGAGCCATCCGTCCAATTTTTTTTCCCTGAGAACATGCTGAATCTTCTCTAATTTCATAGGTCCTCCTTATTGGTTAATTAAGGTAAAATTTACTGCGTGTCGTCATAAGATTCAGAGGCTTATCTCAGTTCCGGCACCTCTC
>JAOUOQ010000359.1 GCA_029880275.1 Candidatus Aminicenantota bacterium
AGTCGAATCCGCCGTGTACGGCGAGGGTATCAAATTTCCATTTTTTCATTACTTAGCCTCCTTTGTAAATCGATGGTTATAACATTGTATAAAGCAGGGATAAGGGAGAAGAATTTCCTCAAGACGCACCCTATTCTACGGGGAGCGTGGTCTCTTTTTTCAGGGGAGCCAGAACGAAGGAGGTTTTGATTTTGGCTATGCCGGGGACCTTGGTCAGTTTCTCCATAAGGAAATTTCTGTATGCGGGTATATCTTGAAAGCAGACCTTTAACAGGTAGTCATCTTCTCCGGTTATATGGTAGCATTCCAGCACTTCGGGCATGCCGAGGATGGCCTGGTGGAAGCTGGCGATGGTCTTCTCCTCATGCCTGGAGAGACTCACTGCCACAAAAGCGGTGGTTCCCCTGCCTACTGCCTGAGGGTTTATCAGGGCGATGTATTTTTCTATAATTCCGCTCTCCTCCAGCTTCCTGACCCTCTCCAATACCGTGGGGGGTGAGAGCCCTATCTTTTTCGCCAGCTCAGCATTGGTGATGCGCCCGTTGCCCTGCAGTATTTCCAGTATCTTTTTATCAGTATTATCCATTTTGTTCAATTTATGTACGATTATAATATAAATGAGCATATTTGTCAAATATTATAAGTCCCCTTGACAAAATTTCTTTCTAATGTATACTTCAGAGTGTTGAGGTCGAGATCCTGGTATCAGGTTCTATTTAGCTGTTGTTGAATGGCAATAATTTTTTTCTTTACAAATGATATGAGAGTGTGGTATAAAGATGGAGTTTTCAGGGGGTGAGGTTGCCCCGGCTATAAAATTTGCAGAGCAGGGAGTTAGCGTGAGGCGAGGAAACCTCTTTTTGGGCTTATGGTTAGAGCGTGCTACCACTCTTTCCTTTTAGCAATCCCATGGTATGCAGACAGCATCTAAGTCTTTGAGTTTCGGGCGCAGAGATTCAGCACAGGGGGTTAGAGGAAAGAAGGATATTTGTAGAACAGTTTCTTATCTCTCATAGGGGAGCGGAGATGCATCAGCCATGCTGGCAGTTTAATCGCTGTCCCCCGGAGAGAAAATACCGCTGTGCTGCCTATCCGGACCACGGGTACGACTGTTGGAATCTGGCGGGAACCTGGCACGATGGTGTCTATCAGGCAAGCCGACAGGCGAAGCTCTCCATTTGTCAGAACTGTTCATTTTATCAGAGTGAGAATTGCCGAAAGGAAACTGAGCATCCTCTTGATTACGATCAGATATTCCAACTCTCGCGGCTGATGGATGAAGAACCCGAGAGCTAAAGTCCCTTTTTCTTGTTGATGAAGCTATTTATCTCTCACGATGGTAGATTACCTGGCCTCCTAAGAAAGTCATTTCTACTTCTATATCCAAAATTTCAGGGGTTGGAACCTTAAATATGTCGTGAGAGAGCACTACCATATCAGCCAGCTTGCCCTCTTCAATAGACCCCTTGATGTCCTCCTCAAAAGCGGCGAAGGCAGAGCCCAGGGTATAGAGCCTGATGGCTTCTTCCAGAGTTAATCGCTGTTCCGGAAACCAACCTCCAGGGGGCGAGCCTTCGGGGGTCTGGCGAGTGACCGCAGCATATAAGCCGAGCATCGGGTTCAACGGTTCAACATACCAATCGGTCCCCACGGCAATCTTCACCCCGGCATTCAGGAAGGATTTCCACTGATAGGCATAGCGGCACCTTTCTGTGCCAATCCTTTTCTCCGCCCAGTTCATATCGTCAATGCAATGGGAGGGCTGCACCGAGGCGATGACCTGCAGTTGCTTATATCGGCGGAGGTCTTCGGGAGTTACCACCTGAGCATGCTCTATGCGGAATCTCCTGTCTCGCTCGCCGTTAGCATTTATCATTTTCTCTACCGCGTTCAGCACCATATGATTGGCTTTATCCCCGATGGCGTGACAAGCGATCTGCCAGCCGGCTTTATCGACGGCGATGAACATCCTCTCCAGCTCCTGAGGGGTATGAATGGAGAGCCCACTGGTATCGGGTTGGTCGTTGTAAGGCTCGAAGAAGAGGGCGGTGCCGGCTCCCATGGAGCCATCGGCGAAGACCTTTATCGCTCCCAGCTTGAGCATGTTGTCCCCGAAGCCGGTGTCAAAGCCGAGGGAGGACAACTTTTCAAGCTCCTCA
>JAOUOQ010000360.1 GCA_029880275.1 Candidatus Aminicenantota bacterium
GACATTACCATCTGCACCGATTGGATGGAGATGGGCGGTTGGTCAGTGGCCAGTGGGGATATCAACGGCGATGGATATGATGACATAATCCTGGGTGCCGATAGTGCTAGCCCTACCTTTGAACGCGCATTTGCTGGAGCAACATATATCATCTTCGGTGGAACTTTTACCCCTCCTGTGCTTATAGATTTAAAAACCCAATCTGCCCACATCACCATTTATGGAGCTAATAGTGGTGATCATTGTGGCCATGCGGTGGCCAGCGGTAATGTAAACGGCGATGGGTACGATGATTTAATCATCAATGCCTGTTATGCGAATCCAGGTGGACGCACCGATGCCGGGGAGACCTATGTTATCTTCGGCAGTGACTTCTTATTACCACCTTACACCATAAATTTGGACACTCAGTCAGCCGACATTACCATCTTCGGGGATAATGATAACGACAGGTCTGGCTGGGCACTTGCCAGCGGAGACATAAACGGGGATGGGTACGATGATGTGATTATCGGTGCCTATCTTGCTGACCCCCCTGGAGGCTCCAGCGCTGGTAAGACCTATGTTATTTTCGGATGCAGCTCACTACCTTCCACTATCGATTTAGACCAGGTATCAGCCGACATCATGGTTTGCGGGGATGATGAGTGGGATTTTTCTGGCGTGTCGGTTGCCAGCGGCAATATAAACGGTGATGGGTATGATGATGTGATCATCTATTCACTTTGTTATAGTTGCCCATCAAATCTTACGAAGACCTATGTGGTCTTCGGCAAGAGCTTCACTTCGCCAGTGGTCATAGATTTGGACACCCAGCCTGCGGACATCACCGTCTGCATCAGCGAGGTGGATTATGTGGGAGGCTTCGAGGTGGCCAGCGGGGATATAAACAGTGATGGCTACTACGACCTAATCATCGGTGACTGCTGGGCTGATGTCCCTGGAGGTGCTGATGCGGGGCGGACCTGTCTGATATTAGGTGGGGGCGGCTTTATCACCGCTCATGGTCTGGGTGGCAAAAGCTGGATAAAGCAGTTCAGTCTACTTGGCAGAGACTGGGGCAGCTTCAAAGCCTTCGGAGCAGCAAACAGCCAGGGTGAGGTGCATCTGGCGGTAGGTGAAATAGATGGAGACGGGTACCATGAGATTGCCGCCGGTCAAGGTGAAGGGGCAAAATCCTGGGTCAAGTTCTTTGAGGTGGATGGCTCCATCATCAGCACCTTCAAAGCTTTCGGAGCAGCAAACACCAACGGTGAACTTCATCTGGCCATAGGTAACTTTGATACTGACACCGCTGATAATGAGACAATTATAGCTCAGGGAGAAGGGGGACAGTCGTGGGTGAAGGTCTTCGAAGTCGATGGCACTTTCCTAAGAGCCTTCAAAGCCTTTGGGGCTGGCAATGCCCAGGGAGAAGTTCATGTGGCGTCGGGTGATCTGAACAAAGATGGGATTGATGAGATAATAGTCGGTATGGGAGAGGGTGGCAGTTCCTGGGTGAAAGTATTCAACCTCTGGGGTAGTCTCGTCCGCTCCTTCCGGGCATTTGATTCTACCGATAATCCCGGCGGTGAGGTGCGTCTGGTGGTGGGGAACTTTGATGCCGACCCCGCTGTGGAGATAGCCGCTTCTACCGGCTATAATGGAGGAAACAAAGTCAGACTGTTTGACAAGGACGGCACCTTAATCAAGCAATTCTTAGCCTTTGGATTTGGCGGCAACGCCAACGGTGATGTGCAAATAACCGCGGCGGATATAGATAACGATGGCATTGATGAAATCATTTGCGGTCATGGTGAAGGTGGCAGCTCTATGGTCAAGGTGTTCAAGGCTGATGGCACCGTGGTCAGGAGCTTCAAAGCCTTCGGTGGCGTAAACGCCCAGGGTGAGGTGCACTTAGGCAAGAGCAACTACTGAGGAGCTTGTTGTGGTGTAAAAATAGGGAGAGCAGGGCAATGATCTGTTCTTTGTAGGCATATTGACTATTATTTACGCTTTTCAGATATTTTTATTCTATGTAAAAGGAGACAGGATTATACGCTTCATTCTTGTTGAATAGCACTACAGTTGATGGTTCCCTGCTGTGGAGTTTATTACCAAATTTAATCTTTGAGATTCCCTCTTATCAAAGCCCACCTTAGAAGGGATAAGTGAAGGC
>JAOUOQ010000361.1 GCA_029880275.1 Candidatus Aminicenantota bacterium
TATCGTCCTCGTATCTCAGGCTGTTGGTTGCATGAGACGTCAGGTCCCCCCGGTCAGAAGCCAGGGCAATCTGGTCTTCATTGATGTAATGGTAATCACCGGCAGCTAAGGTAAAGGAGGCGACATCCGAGACCCTGAACTCCGCCATTCCCTGCACACCTATCATCCAGGCATCCTCCCTCTTGCTCTGTTCGTTTAACACGAATTCCATCACATGCAAACGGAAGTTTTTAAGCAGCTTCCCGCTGGAGAAGCCGAAGCTCTGACAGGCACCCTCGGGACCAACATCGCTGTCCCATACCAGCGAGGTGGTCAGATGCTGAGGACTGAATTTACCGAAGATGGAAGCAAAAGGCATGTTCTTCGGTGCAAACTCTATGTAGGCTCTATCGATATAAAAGCTCTTCTTGCTAAAAAATTCGGTAAAAGTTTGATTGGCAGAGATGGGATTCCTGGGGTCGCCGGTGGCGATGCGCAACCCGTAGTTGAAGCTCTCCGCAGAGCCCCGCAGACCGAAGCGGAGTCTCAGGCGGTCGCGGTTTTGGGTAGGCACGCCCTGCTGAAAGAATCCCTCGTATCTGAGCCTGAAGTCCCCGAAGAACTCGAGCTTCCGCTCTTCAGGTACATCCTTCTCTTCCTCAGTCCCCCCGATAGCGATTTCAATAAGCGGATAACAAGTGGCCCGGTGGGAAAAAGAAAGCGTGAGAAAGCACACCAACACTATCAGAAATGCTAACTTTTGTTTGCTCATCCTACTCTGCTCCTTTTATGAAATAGCTAATCCTTTTTTCCAGCTCCAAAACCTATGTCATTTACCCGATGGAAAATGGATGGCAAAAAAGAAAAACCTTCATATGAAGAATCAAAACTCTATTCTACCATCCCCATGATAAGCTATTATCCCCGTAGATATTATCAGAAAGGGAAATCAAATTCAACAAGAGCTTTTTAGAAAAAATGCCATTTTTTCTCCTTACAGCCTGCCAAATGAAAATTCACTTGGCAAAGATTCTAAAAATATGTTATTATTTTTCAAACATAATTGCTTCATAAAAGGAGAAGTAATATTCTTATACTTCAATCAAAGGAGGCCATGATGGATAAAAAGAGCTTCTGGCAGACTCCACTCTCCCGAAGGAGCTTCCTTCAGCAGGGGGCGAAGGGCGGAGCCCTACTGGCAATCACCCCCTTTCTGATGGACAGACTTCCTCATTTCTGGAATAGCCCCGCTTCCGGGCAGATAGCCACTGCTGCGCTGGAAAAAGAGGAGATAGAAAAGCTCCTCAGGATAGCCCTGGAGAAAGGGGGCGATTTCTCAGAGGTCTATATTGAAAACCGGCAGTCAGCCAACATCCTGCTGGAAGAGTCAAAGGTCAAAAGCGCCCATCTGGGCATCTCTCAGGGGGTAGGGGTCAGGGTCATTGCGGGTAATAAAACCGGCTACGCTTACTCCGATGATTTCACCTTCTCCAAGCTGGAAGAGGCGGCTCGGGTGGCATCTTACATCGCTACCAGCGGTGCTCCCTCTCCACGCAAGGTCAACATCTCCCCCGGGAAGCTTCCCTCCTACATCACGGTGAAAATCCCGCTTGAATCGATAGCCGAGGAGAAGAAGCTGAAGCTCCTCACGGAAGCCGACCAGGCAGCCCGCTCTTACGATAAGCGCATCAGCCAGGTCTATGTCACCTATTACGACGAGGTCCGCCAGCGAACCGTCGCCAACTCCGAAGGGCTCTGGGTGCAGAGCGAGCTCCCCCTGCTGTGGTTTGTGGTTCAAGCACTCTCCTCCCACGAGGGGAAGCGACACATGGGGAGAAAGAGACTGAGCGAACACAGTGGATTTGAGTTTTTCGACAAATACAAGGTTGCCGACGCCGCCCGAGAGGCAGCCCGTGAGGCAATAGCCATGCTGGAAGCCCAAGAGGCGCCGGCGGGCGAGATGCCGGTGGTCATCGGAAATGGCTGGGGCGGAGTGCTGGTGCACGAAGCGGTCGGGCACGGAATGGAAGGGGATGGGATCTATCGCCAGGATTCTATCTATGCCGGCAAGGTGGGGGAGAAGGTAGCCACTCCACTGGTCACCCTCATTGATGACGGCACCCTTCCCAACTTCAGAGGAACCATAAACTTTGACGATGAAGGAACCCCGTGTAA
>JAOUOQ010000363.1 GCA_029880275.1 Candidatus Aminicenantota bacterium
GAGCATATCCCCGCCCACAATCCCCACGCTCACCGCGGCCACATAGTCCGTGACCGGTATGGAAGGGATGAGCCCTTCGTCGTAAAGCTTCTGCAGGGCTAAGACCAGAGCCACAAACCCGCCGGTTACCGAGGCGGTGCGGGTGCCCCCATCCGCCTGGATGACATCGCAGTCTATCCACAGGGTGATGGTTCCCAGCTTCTTGAGGTCGACCACCGCCCTCAGCGACCGCCCGATGATCCGTTGTATCTCCTGGGTTCTGCCCGAAGTTCGCCCCCGAGTCGCCTCGCGCACCATCCGCATTCCGGTGGCCCGGGGCAGCATTCCGTATTCTGCGGTAATCCAACCTTGCCCGCTGTTTTTCAGAAAAGTAGGCACATTCGTTTCCACGCTCGCTCCGCAGACGATGCGGGTATCCCCCAGCTCGATGAGCGCCGACCCTTCGGCATGCTTGAGATAGTGGGGGATGATGTGTACCTGACGAAGCTCGTCAAACTTTCGTCCATCCCCTCGCATGTGATGCTCCTTTCCCAGATGATATTCGCCTCCGGCGGATACCTATAAAACGAAGTATAACCTCATACCCCAAGATTATAGTTCAATCGGGGGATAAGTTCAATAAGGAACTCCCCTATCCGCCTTATTTTTGAGCGATGAGAGAGAGGTCTTTATTCAGAGGCTTGCGCAGGTCGAGGTGTCCGGCTAAGGTCTCAATCTCCTTCCCTTCGACCAGAATCTTTACCTTCTGAATGGAGGGGAAGTTTATGGTCAGGGTATCGACAATAGAGTAGATGGTCAGCATCTCCCCGGTGGTTCCTCCCCAGTGGTCGCTGATGAATTGGCGGGAGAAGTCTACATAGGCTACTCCCTGACGGGTCAAAAACAGCTCTCTCAGGATGGCGGAAGAGGGTATGGTGGCCAGAAGGTAGTTCCTGGAGGGACCTTTTATCAGCTCCACTACCACCTGTTTCGCCTGGTCGGTTATAGAGGTGGTGTAGTAGATATGTCTCTCTTCGTCGTCCAGCCAGTTTCCTTCAGTCGACTGGAAGAAGAGGTAGACGGTCATCAGGTTAGCCTCTCTGTCGATATACGGAGTGGGGAGCTCTTCCGAGGGAGCGGGGGCGACTGTGGGCTGGGGAGGTGGCTCTTTTTCAGGATAGAAGACATAGTAGATAAAGAGCCCCCCGGCGACGACAATAAGCAATATAATCAGGAGGATTATATATTTGCCCTTCATATTTCTGGCTCAAAGGTTAATCCCGCTGTTGGTAGTTTCCCGCCTTCCGCTCATAAAGCTGGATGAAGTTGCTGATGCTCCGGAACAGCGAGTAAGCTATCTTCTGCCGGTAAGATTCGGTTCGCAGCTCCCTCTCCTCGGAGGAATTGGAGATGAAGCCAACCTCAATCAACACCGCTGGCATAGCCGCCCCCATCAACACGGCAAAAGGAGCTTGCTTTATGCCGCGGTTCTCAATATTGAGCTGCAGGTTCAGCTCCTGCTGGATAATTTCTGCCAGTTGACTGCTCTCGTTCAGGTATTCTGCCTGCACCATATCCCACAGGGTAAGCTGCAGGTCGCTGGCAGTGGTGGGGTCGCCCAGAACGATGGGGAGGTTCTCCCGGGCTGCCAGCTGCCGCGATTCGTCATCGGTAGGCTCATAGCTCATAAAGAAGGTCTCTGCCCCGTTAGCCCCCGTCTTCCTGGAGGCGTTAGTATGGATGCTGATGAAGAGGTCTCCCTTCACATTATTGGCTTTGGCAGTTCGCTGCTCCAGGGGGAGGTTCTCGTCGGTCTCTCTGGTCAGAACCACTTTCACATCAAGATTGCTGGTCAGCAGTTGGCGGAGCCTCCGGGTAATATCCAGCACCACTTCCTTCTCCAGCAGCCCCGTGCGACCTTTGGCTCCTACATCCTCTCCTCCGTGTCCGGGGTCGAGAACCACTGTCTTTATGGCGGGAGGGGGGTTCGGTATGGGAGGTGTGCGCTCCTCCTCGGCTGCGTGGGGATTAATCTGCGGGATGGTGGGGTTGGCTGCCGGGAGCTGGCGATACAGGTCGATCACAATACGATTCGGCTTCTCCAGATGAAAGGTATTATACGCTTTGAAATAGGACCCCAGGCTGATTACCAGCGTGCTGTTGGATGAGCC
>JAOUOQ010000362.1 GCA_029880275.1 Candidatus Aminicenantota bacterium
CCATTAAGTGAGCACGAACTTCCCGGGGATTGGGGTCAAAGGCACGGAAGGCTACATACAAGCTGTTATTATCGTAAGTTACCAGACAATCGGTTTCCACCGGAGCTGGAATGTTATCGCCGGGTAGGTACTCGTAAAGAATCTTGATGACCACCGCATTCGCCCAGGCGTCCTCGTTCAGCACGCCATCCACTTTTACTGTAGAGGTTGCCCTGGTTACCGTGTAATGCTGCGCTGGTGGCAGTTTCTTAGCCTCCTGCTGCTCGGATCGAGCCGTAGATAACGATTCTGAGGCTGCCCTGGCTTCTTGTCCGAAAAGCAAATTCCCGTCCGAGCCAGCCCAGGTCATGATAAACACTAAAAACAGCAAATGAACCATCACGAAAAACTTGCTTCCTGACATGTTCATCTCTCCCTTATAAGTTCCACACAACGAAAGCCCACTATTATAACAAAAACGCTTCTGGACACACAAAAGTTCTTTAGTAAGGCGAGAAAAAACTTCTGCAGCTTTGAGAAGGGGAAATAAAGACACTGCAGGGGGGCTCTGCCCCCCCTGCTTAAATTTAGGAAAGAATAGACTAATGGTTGAGGATTAATATTCTGTAGATTTCACCCTCCTCTTGAACTCCGCCATGGAGAGCTTCCCGTCGCGGTATTCGGAGATATCACCCCGCTTGATGGTCAGAATCATCCGTTTGCTGATACCCCTGAACGAGTCGGAGTCCCCGTAGAAGACGACAATAGTAATGTATCCCGTAGCTGGTACCTGCTTGATGAAATCGCCGTAGTTCCCCATAATGTCAATGAGCTGGTCTTTGAGTTTGGCGAGACTCTCCGCTAATATTTCCTCTGCCGTTTTCTTCTTTGTCTCCTCCTCCTGAGCTTTCTTCTCTCTCTCTACTCTACTCCACTCCAAACCCTCCAACCTCACCGCAAACTCGGGTATCTCTACTATTCCTATTCCATATCTAGTCGGAAGGTTGAGGGTGAAGACAATGCCATAGTCGTTGAGGTGGAAACCCTGGCACTCTACTCTTCTCATAGAGATATATATGTATATGTGTTCCTTCTCTTCATCTAGCCAGGTCTCCTTGAGCATGGTGTTGATCACTCCCACCATTACCTCTATATCCCTGCGGAGGAGCTTGTAATCAACCTGCTTGCCCTGCTGGGCGAAGAGGTTGGCGGGGAGGAGGAAAGTGAAACCTACTATCCCCACCAGGAGATAGACCCCAATTCTCCAAAAGTATGCTTTCATCTTTATACCTCCTATATCTTTTTCATTTCTTCAAAAACTCAGGAAGCAGAATTATTATTTCTTTTCCTCCTGGGCGCTGGTCAGCACGAGGTTGAGGAGCTGATTGGTACGCTGCAGGTCGCGGTAGGTCCGCTGCTGAATTGTATCAAATCCATCTCCGATGTACTCCAGGTCCACACGGCGCAGCAGCTGCCACTGTGCGCTAAGCCTCTGCAGGGCGGTAGCTAAATCCTCTTGTTGCTTCTGGTAGTAAGCCAGCATCAGACTGTTCACCAAATCAAGCGTGTCCTCCTTTGCGCTGAGCAGCTCCTGCTGAAGAGCCTCCTGGTCAACCGCTAATCTGACCACCTCGCTCCGGGGAGGTATCAGGCTCAGTCCAATGCTGAAATCCCCTCTTGCGTAGCTGACCCTGAGGTTCAGCAGCGAGAAAACCACCAATCCCACAACCGCAACCATCACGGCAACGGCAGCCGCACGCCGCAGGGGAGTTGCTCCTCCGAAGAGCCAGTAATACCACCCTCTCCACCGGGGCTCTCTGCCAGGGAGGATAACGCTCTTCCAGGAGGGCTCTGCCACCTCCCATTGCTCCAGGATACCCTTTGCCTGCTGAATCTTCTCCTTCGCCTGCCGGCAGTGTGAGCAACGGGAGAGATGCCCTTCCATCTGCTTCCTCTCCTCGTCAGACAACTCGCCGTAAAGCCAACTGACGAGGAGTTGCTGATATTCTTTGCATCCCATCTAACTCACCTCTTACCAATTTAGTCTCATTGTTTCTTTATCTAAACTTAAATAATGTGCTTTAATAGCGTAATTTATCCGACTCATCCTATAACTGTCTCCCACCCATGTTTTGGGGGCGGGCTGACTTCCCATGCTGCACCGCCGGGCT
>JAOUOQ010000070.1 GCA_029880275.1 Candidatus Aminicenantota bacterium
GTCAACCCAAAACACACAGATTACCTCTTCTGAAAGGTATGTTCCGCCCTCTTCGTCCAATTTGTTTAGCAATTTCCCCTTTTAAATTCTCTCTATTTATGGTAATATTTGCTTGGCTCCAGAAGATGTGGTTTTGTATTTTTCCTTCCTTACACCTTAGGGATGAGGAGGTAGCTGATGAAGTTCTTCATAGATACTGCTAACATTGAAGAGATCAAAGAAGCCAAAAGGCTGGGTGTGATAGATGGGGTGACCACCAATCCCACTCTTATCTCCAAAGAGGGGAGAAAAGCCGAAGATTTGCTGCAGGAGATATGCTCCCTCATTGACGGGCCGGTGAGTGCCGAGGTGGTCAGCCCTGATTCCGAAGGGATGGTCAAAGAAGCCCGCAAGCTGGCAAAGCTGGGCGAAAATATCGTCGTCAAAGTTCCCATAACAAAAGAAGGAATGAAAGCAGTAAAGATGCTCACCGCCGAGGGGATCAAGACCAACATGACCCTGGTCTTCTCCCCTTCTCAGGCGCTGCTGGCAGCCAAGGTAGGGGCAACCTTTTGCAGCCCCTTCATAGGGCGGCTGGACGATGTGAGCCATGTAGGGATGGACCTGGTGAGGGAGATTATCACCATATATGAAAACTACGGCTTTGAGACTCAGCTCATAGTGGCCAGCATCCGCAATCCCCTCCATGTAGTCGATGCCGCCCTCGCCGGAGCTCCTATTGCCACCATACCCTTCGCGGTCATCGAAAGGCTGGTGAAACACCCCTTGACCGATGTGGGAGTGAAGCGATTTCTGGATGACTGGAAAAAAATTCCCCGCTGAGCTTCACCTATAGAACGGAAGCACCTGGTCAAATAGAACCTTATTATCCGGAGGTGATTAAATGAAGAATCAGATAAACCTCCTTCCGGAGGATATACCTACCAAGTGGTATAATGTTCTCACCGACATTCCCCAACCTTTACCTCCACCAAAAGACCCCGAGTGCGGTCCCTCCCGAATTGAAGCCTTACCCAAGCTTCTGATAGGGGAGTGCTTGAAGCAGGAGTTCTGCACCGAGCGGTGGGTCGACATACCAGAAGCGATTATCGAGCTATACCTTCGAGCAGGAAGACCTCGCCCCCTCTTCCGGGCAAAATCTCTGGAAGATGCGCTGCAAACCCCTGCCAAGCTCTACTACAAGGGGGAATTTTTCAGTCCTACCGGCAGCCATAAGGTAAATACCGCCCTCGCCCAGGCTTATTACGCCAGGCAAGAGGGCTATGAACGATTGACCACCGAGACCGGGGCAGGTCAATGGGGAACTGCCCTGGCTTATGCCGCCAGCTTAGTGGGTTTAAAATGTACCGTCTTCTGGGTGCGGGCAGTTTATGATTGGAAGACAAGCCGGCGGAATTTTATGAGACTTCTGGGAGCTGAGGTTTACCCCTCGCCCAGCGACCAGACCGATGTAGGGAGAGCCCTTTTCAATAAGAATCCCCATCACCCAGGCTCTCTGGGGATTGCCATATCCGAAGGGCTGGAAGACTCCCAAAAAGACCCTAAAGCTACCTATTGCCTGGGCTCGGTATTGAACCATGTCCTTCTCCATCAAACCATTATCGGTTTAGAGACCAAGCGTCAGTTTGAAAAAATAGGCACTTATCCCGATATTATGATCTCCTGCCTGGGAGGAGGAAGCAACTTTGGCGGATTCATCCTTCCCTTCGTTCCCGATGTGGTGAAGGGAGGGAAGAAGGTCAGGTTCATCGCCGCTCAGAGCAAAGCAGCCCCTAATCTGCAAGGGGAATACAAGTATGATTTCGCCGACCATGCCGAGATGACCCCCATGCTAAAAATGTACACCCTGGGGCATCAAGTAGAAATGGAACCCATCAAGGGAGATGGACTCCGGTATCATGGCTGCTCTCCTATTATCAGCTCCCTGCGCCATCAGGGGTTCATTGAAACGGTAGCCTATCCCAGCGATGAAAAGCATGTCTTTGAACGGGCAAAGCTCTTCATCCAGACCGAAGGTTACCTCCCTGCTCCAGAGTCGGCTTACAGCATCGCCTGTGCCATCGACGAAGCACTTAAATGCAAGAAGACGGGGGAGTCGAAGGTCATTGCTTTCAACATAAGCGGACACGGGTTCATGGACATGGTTGGCTATCAGGAGGTACTAAAATTATAATCCCCTTCAGCACTGTGAGGGGCTCTTCATGAAAAGGGGAAGAATGAAAAAGCAAAAAGAGGGGATGCCCGGAAGAGAAAAAATAGCAGAAGCTGTGGACCGCACCCTGGAAGAGATGGTACTCAAAAGGAAGGAGATAGAAATGGAGTATAGCCACATAATGACTCAGCTCAACAAGCTGTTGATCCACTTCAAAGCAGTAGCCGACGAGCGGAGGATGGGAAACCCCCTCAAGGACCTTCAGGGATTCTTCAAGAAGGTGATGGAAAAAAAGGAATCCATTACTCTTGCCTCTCAGGCTGAAGAGGCCGAAAGGAAAGAAATCCCTACTCCTCCCGCAGTTACTCCATTACCTTTGCCGAAGAGAATTGTGCGTAATGTATTGCGGCAGATAGCCTGGGTTTTTATCCGCTGGCATTACGGAGAGCTTAAAGCGCATATCAGCAATGTTGCCCAGGATATTCAGCAGCACATGGAGCTTCAATCTCTAAGGTTACAGCGCTGGGAAGAGCTATCCTCCCTGCAATATGAGGCTCAGAGATTGGAAGTAAATTTGCTGAGCTATATAGTGAAGGTAACTCAGCAGATCGCCGATACTCAGAGAGATTACGATGAGTACCTGATAGACCTCCTTAAAAAGCTCACTCCCCTGGTGGATATCAAAGACACCGAAACCACTTATATGCTCACCAAGGGCTCCATGGAAAAGCTTGATATCATACTGGAGGAGTTTGCCAAGAAGCAGGAACACCTCCATCTTCTTATCATTAAGCAAAGGAAGGAATTGGACAGAATTCTTATTTCCATCGGAAATGAAGAGACAAAGTAGCCGACCTTATAAAGTTGCTCTTTTCTCGCCTATGCCCCCGGTAAGATCGGGTATCTCTGATTACAGCATGGAGCTCTGCTCCCGGCTGTCGGAGGAAGTGGAGCTCGATATCTATATCGATGATTATCAACCCGATACTCCCTCTTTAGAGGGGAAGGTTCGCTTCTATCCCGCCGGAGAGTTCGTGTGGCGAAATCTCCAGCACCCATACCATATAAACATTTATCAAATGGGCAACAACACTTGCCATGGCTACCTATACCCATTCGTATTTCAATATCCAGGCATCCTGGTGCTGCACGATTACATCCTCCACCACTTCCGCTTTAAGACGCTATGCGAGTCAGGGAGGATAGCTGACTATTTTGCCGAGATGAAGTACTGCCACCCTCCGAAGGGGTTCCTACTGGCGAAAATGGTGGCTAATTATATGGGGAGTCGCCTGATTAGGTTCACTTTCCCTCTGAATAAGCTCCCCATTGAAGCATCTTTAATGACCATGGTTCACAGCTCTTATGTTAAGGAGATGGTGCTGGAGGAGAATCCCACCGCCACCTTTATTGAGGTGAGCATGGGAGTCCCCTTGGTGGAGCCTGATCCTCAACTGATGAAAACCCTCAGAGAAAAGCACCAGATTAAGGATAACGAAATCATTCTTGCCTCCTTCGGAATGGTCACCCCGGAAAAGGGTATATTCTCAATATTGAAGGTTCTCAAAAAGATAGCTGCCGAATTTCCCCGGGTGCGGTATTTAATTGTTGGGGAAAGGGGAGAGGAGTTTAATATTGACCTACTATGCCAGAAGCTGGGGCTGAGCCAGAGGGTCACCGTTACCGGGTTTGTGACCCGGGAGGAGTTCTTCAATTACATAGCTATTTCCCACATTGGTATCAATCTGCGATACCCCACCGCCCGGGAGACCTCAGCCACGCTTCTTCGAATAATGGCTATGGGCAAGCCTGTGCTGAGCTCCGACCTCCTCCATCTGAACGAGCTCCCAGAGGACATCGTTATGAAAATCCCTGTGGTCGATGAGGAGAAAGCTCTCTACAAATCCCTGCGCCAGCTTATTAAAAAGCCACAATTGAGGGAGAAGCTGGGCAGTGAAGGGCTGCGCTTCGTAAAAGAAAAACACAGCCTGAAGCGGATGAGCCAAGAATACCTCCGGTGCCTAAAAAAGGGAATAGAATTAAAAAAGAAGATTTCCATCAACCGGAATAACTTCCCACTCCACCTGAGGAATAGTGAGGAGGTGATAAAATTCAGTCTGAAAAAAGTCCTCGCCGAACTTCGTCTATCCTATGACGACCTCCCCCAGGACATGAAAGCCGAGATAGAGAAGATATTTAGAATGTAAACCGCCACTAAGAAATATAACGCGAAGTATCCTGAAGGAACAAATGAGGAGAAGAAGTATGAGACGGAAGCAAATGCCCTCAGCCGAGACAACCCTTTCATCTGCCATAAGAGAATCCTACGGGAGAGGAGAAGAGGACGAGGCCCTGGAGCCGATAATCCTCGTGGATAAGAGCGGAACTCCTGTGGGGAGGTTTAAGAATGGTGATTATGTCATCTTCTACGACATCCGGGGAGAGAGGGAGATAGAGCTGACCGCCAGTCTCGTTGACCCGAACTTCGATAACTTTCCCATCGACAAGGAACTAAGACTCCACTTTGTGACCATGATTGAATACGACAAAAGGCTTCCGGTGCGGGTAGCCTTTCCCCCCGGGGAGCCGTTGAGGGACACCCTCAGCGAGGTCTTAAGCAAACACGGTTTAACCCACCTAAAGCTGGCTGAGTCTGAAAAGGCTATCCATGTCTGCTTCTTCCTCAACGGGAAAGCTGACCGGCCCTTCCCCGGAGAGGAGCGCCTCATCATACCCTCCCCACCTAACCTCTCCAATTACGACCAGAAACCTGAGATGAGCATCAAACAGGTAGCAGAGGCAGCCATCGAGAAGATCCGTGACCCCCGCTATGCTCTCATAATCACCAACTTCGCCAATGTTGATGTGGTGGGACATATCGAGAACGATGCGGCGATAAATAAAGCAGTGGAATTAGTCGATTATTATACGGGCAGAGTGGTGGAGGCTTCCCTAAAAGCAGGCAGGGGGGTAATAGTGACCGCAGACCACGGGACAGTGGAGAAATGGCTCTACCCCGAGGGTACCATTAACACCGGTCACACCGACAGTCCCGTCCCCTTCATCCTTCTCCTCCCCGATGGGACGCACAGAGAGGTTACCCTGAGTGAGAAGGGGGAGCTATCAGATGTCGCCCCAACCATCCTTGAACTGCTCGGTCTTCCCCAGCCTCAGGTGATGACCGGCAGAAGCCTTCTGCTCAACTACTCTCCTTCTAAGAACGAAAGGGTGAAAAACCTCCTGCTCCTCATCCTTGACGGCTGGGGATTTAACGATGAACAGTATGGGAACCTCATCGCCCAAGCCCATACCCCGGTCATGGACGAACTGTGGAGCAAATACCCCTCTACCCGCCTCAAGGCTTCAGGGTCGGCGGTGGGGATGCCTGAGGGGACAGTGGGCAACTCGGAAGCAGGGCACCTCCACCTCGGAGCCGGCAGATGTGTACATTCAGACCGCTGGCGAATCGACCAGGCCATTGAAAAGGGAACCTTCTTCTCCAACGAAGCCTTCCTGTGGGCAATGGGGGGTGCCAAGAGTAATAACCGCCCTCTCCATCTGCTGGGAATTGTCTCCTTTTACAGTTCCCACGGCTCTCTTGATTATCTTTGCTCCCTTTTGAAGATGGCAGCCGATGCTGGATTAAAAGAGGTTTATATTCACTCCCTCCTGGGGAGAAGGGGTGAACGCCCCGAAAGTGGCGCCATCTATATTGAAAAGGTGGAAGATGAAACCCGCAAGCTCGGATTAGGTAAAGTGGTTACCGTAATGGGAAGATACTGGGCGCTTGACCGGGAGGAGAACTGGGACCGGGTGGAGAAGACTTATCGGGCTCTGGTCTATGGCGAAGGGAGAAAAGTGAAAGGGGAGGACGGTTAGATTTCTACCTTAAACATTCCCTTAAGGGCGAAGCCAAAAGCTATTGATAATACAAAAAAGACAATCAGCCAGTGAATATTCCACCCACCCAGATCGAGATGTCTGGTGGGGTACTTCACCTCAATATAACTGACCGGAGAGTTTGAAGGGAGAGCAGGTTCGGATGGGTAGAGAAACTCCTGGAAGAAGCTGCGAGAAACCTTGCGGGGCGAAAGCTGACAAAGCTCATCGGACACCGTAACCCTCTTTGTGAGAAGCTCCTCTCCTATCCGGATCCTCAGGACATAATCCCCGGCTTCTTTAGCCCGTAACCTCCAGTCCACTTCGTGCAATCTATTAATTCTCAAAGGTGGGGTCTCCACCTCCAGCCCCTCAGGCGCCTCCAGTGATATATCCATTGCCTGCAAGGGGAGAGGCTCGGAAAATGTTACCCCTACCATGACCTCCTCATTTGCTTTAAAAGGACGGAAGCCAAAGCGGAAATTGAACTGAATCAGAACGATAACCAGAGGGAGAATCATAATCAACATCGGCTTGAGGGAATGCTTCATATAGATGAGGTTATAGCGGAGGATTTTCCCCTGTGCTTTCATCATGAGGCTAAAATCTTCCTTAAACAGCCTCAGTTCCAGAAAATGGGCTTTTATCTTGTCCTTGGCTTGACGAATGCCCTTCTGGTTGGAGGTATAGCGGAAAATAAGCAGCATAAATATGCCCGTGAGCAGACAGACAACCACCATGGCCACCCAGGGATTCAACGAAATAAAAGCGTAAAAGATACCGTCAAATAGCCTGTTTACCAGGAAATTGAAACTCCGCATCACTATTCCTCAACTGCAGAGGGGGACACCCTCAGGAGATATAACCGAGCCCCTGGAGCTTCTTTTTTATCTCCTCCTCAGAAGCCGACTCCTCCAGCTGGGCAATTTCTTTTTCCAGGGCGTGGGTGATGAACTCCTCCACCGAGGAGTAGCCAGCCAGGTCGGCAAATTTTTTCACCTTTTTCAATAGCTCCTTGTCAAGCTTTATCTTGGCGGTGGACATTCCCTTTCCTCCCTTTGGAAAGTCTCAGCCCCGTCAGAAAATCGGTCTCCCCACCATCTCCTTGGGCAGGGGTATGCCGAACTCCGCCAGAATGGTGGGGGCGATATCGTAGAGGGCTGGCTGACGGTGGGTAATCTTTTTATTGCTGAGAATTATTCCCGGTATCCATATATAATCTATCAAATGGTCTCCACTCCATTTATCTGTATTATCGCGGAACAGCTCCCGGGGAAATGCTCCCAGGGCGGTCTCATTGGAGGCGCGGTATCCCCAATTGTAGCCGATAATCAGGTCGGGGGCGTATTTCATCTCCTCACCCCGGTAGACCTCATCCGTCCGATACACATGGCTGATAACCTGAAGCCCCGTCTGCGGGTCGCGTACCTGGATCAGCCTCTCCGCCAACTCCTCCAGCAAAGCCTCCTTCTCTGCACCAGGGGAAACAATCCCGTACCCCTCCCGACCCGCCTGATTTATGTACAACCCGTTGAACCCCAGAGCATACGCCCTGGTGTAATCCCAGTCGGTGTTCATAAAGAACTCGGTCTCCCCCTGCCGCCATTCGTCTATAAGAGCGGCATAGCCGTTCTCCTTGAGCCAGGTGTTCAGGTGAAAACCCCGGTAGAAGGGGGCAAAGCCGTGGTCCGACATCACAATAAGGGTGGTATTTTCATCGACATACCGCAGAGCGACCTCCAGCGCTTCGTCCATCCTCAGGTAGAGCATCTCCACCACATTACCATACTTATCCGCCAGCTGTGGGTCATAGGAGGGATGCTGAGGGTCCATAAGCCGCCAGAACATATGGGTTCCCTGGTCAAGGGTGGAGAAGTAAAAGAACAGAAGCCCCGAACGAAACTGCTCCAGCTCATAATGGAACGCCTTCATCCGTTCCTCAAGCACAATCTCAGCCTGCCGGAGAAACTCCCCATCGTCAAGCACATCCTGGTCTAAGGCTTTGGTATCCTCGGGCATCCCCTGGGTGTAGAAACGGCCCAGCCGACGAGAGAGCTTTTTGGAGTAGCTGCTGGGTGTTGAGATGGGCATAGCAGGGTCCTCGGGGTCGAGGTTGATGGGAGTTACATAAAGCTTAAAGACCGGGCGGGTCTCCTTGAGGTAGAAGCGGCAGATACCTTTGAGGCTCGCCAACAGAGGAAGCATGGGGAACTTCACCCTCACCCACCGGCTCCACTCCCCCTCCTTGAGAAGAACTTCCTCGTCCTTCACCACCACTTTTGCCACCCGGTTTTCGGGGTCAATATAGACGGTGAAATCGACCACTGCGGTGGGATTATCCTCTTTAAAGGTATTCGGTGGACCCACGAGCTGGGCTCTTACCACATTATCCACTACCTCCACCGGAAAAACCGCTCCACCCGTTATCTCTCCCCTCAGCTCATCAGGTCGCTCGGTATAGAAGGAGAAGGTGCCGTAAGTTCCCAATATATCGGGTGTGCCCATACCGGAGATGGTCCTCTGCTTTGACTCGGCGGGGGGAAAATTGGAGGGAACGCGAAAGATAGTAGCCGGGATGT
>JAOUOQ010000071.1 GCA_029880275.1 Candidatus Aminicenantota bacterium
GATATGCGGCAGCCGGTATCGAACAGCAGAGTTATCAAGGTGTTATTTCGGAGGCCGGGGAAACCCCGCTGAGCCCTGGTCACTTGGAGCATGGCTTTCACCTGATCCTCGGTGAAGGTGGGGATCACAGTCTGACCGACCTTCAACCTTGAGATCTTCTTGGAGGGGTTTTCTGAGACCATCCCCTCCTCCACCATGAACTTGAAGAGAATCTTCAAGACCTTGATGTGGTGGTTTACTCCCCCTGGGGAATGGCGCTCTTGGAGATTGGCGATATACTCCCTCAAAATGTGGTGGTCAATCATATCCAGCGGGATATCAGGACGATGGGAATCGATAAAGCAGAGGAACTTCCGGAGAATCTGGCGGTAGAAATCGATGGTTCGGGGGCTTAAATTTTTGAGTTTTCTGGTGGAGATAAAGGCAGAGATAACCCCTTGTAAAGTGGTCATTTTACCCTCCCAAATGACTACTATAAAAGGGGTTATGTGCCCTTTGAGGGGGGGAATTTGTGTAAGTTGTTGAAAATAAAAATGGTAGCGGGGATCGGATTTGAACCGATGACCTTTGGGTTATGAGCCCAACGAGCTACCAGACTGCTCTACCCCGCAACCCACCAAAATTATAAACTACAACTCCTGAGATGTCAAGTTGTTTTTCTCCTGCCCGATGGCTTCTCTATCCTCAGCAGGGATGAAAAGAGGCTATCTATCTTTTCTGGGAAAAAGGTAGACAATTTCCCCTTGCTTAACCAGACCCAGCTCCTCGCGGGCTATCTTTTCGATAGTGAAGGAGTCCTCCTTCAGTAATCTGATCTGTTTTTGCAGCCGCTCATTCTCCTGCATGAGCTTGCTTATCTCATCCTCTAAATGCTGGTAGATCAGCTTCCTGCGATAGAGCTCCAGCACCCCGTTATCCCCCGCCAGAGAGATAATAATCACGGAGATAATGATAATGATAAACAGAACCCACGCCGTCTTCTGCGTGAAGGAGAGAGTATTCTTAGTTCGACGGTAATACTTTCTGTCCATGGAAAACTATCATCCCTCCGTCAATCATATTACCATAGCTGAAAGCTCACCCTGGTGTGTTACCCTGTTCAAATTTGAAATAAGCCTCTCTACCCGTGAACCGGGCGCTTTCTCCCAGGTCTTCCTCAATGCGCAGAAGTTGATTGTATTTAGCTATCCGTTCCGAGCGGGATAGTGAGCCGCACTTTATCTGCTCCACCATGCACCCCACCGCTAAGTCGGCAATAGCGGTATCCTCGGTCTCTCCAGATCGATGAGAGATTATTGCCGTATACCCCCATTTATGAGCCTTTCGAATGGTCTCCATGGTTTCACTGAGGGTTCCGATTTGATTCGGCTTAATAAGGATAGAGTTAGCCACCCCCTTCGCTATCCCCTCTTCCAGCAAGCGGGGATTGGTCACAAAGAGGTCGTCCCCCACCAGCTGGACCTTCGTTCCCAGAGCTTTGGTGAGCAGCTCCCACCCATCCCAATCGTCCTCCGCCAGACCGTCTTCAATAGAAACAATGGGATACTTTTCTGCTAATCTACTGTAGAGTTCCACCATATCCTCCGCCGACCTTTTGACAGATTTCCCCCGAGAGAAGGAGTAGAGCTGTTCAGAATAAAAGGTCGAAGCCGCAACATCCAGGGCAAGCAATACCTCATTGCCCGGCATATATCCGGCTGCTTCTATTGCCTTTATTATAAGCTTAATAGCCTCCTCATCGGAATTAAGATTAGGGGCAAATCCCCCTTCGTCCCCCACCGCAGTGGAATGCCCACTGCAGCTCAATAACTTTTTTAAATGGTGAAAGACCTCAGCGCCCATCCGCAGAGCTTCTCCGAAGGTAGGGGCCCCCACCGGCACGATCATAAACTCTTGAAACTCCAAAGTATTATTTGCATGGGCACCACCATTGATGACATTCATCATCGGCACCGGAAGGGTTCGAGCCCCCAGCCCTCCCAAATAGCGATATAGGGGGAGATCGCTAGCTTCGGCTGCCGCTTTGGCTACAGCTAACGAGACCCCTACTATGGCATTAGCACCCAGCTGTCCTTTATTGGGAGTACCGTCCAGCTCAATAAGAAGGTTATCCACCGTCGTCTGGTCGCTGGCGTCCATACCTATCAGCGCCTCGGTAATGATGGTGTTCACATTTTCTACCGCTTTGTGTACCCCACGTCCCAGGTACCTCCTCTCATCCTTATCCCGCAGCTCAAGGGCTTCGTGCGTGCCGGTAGAAGCTCCGGAGGGGACCGATGCCCTCCCCAAAAAGCCGGACTCCAACAACACATCCACCTCTATGGTGGGGTTCCCTCGAGAGTCAAGAATCTCCCTGGCAAAAACCTCCTCAATGATAAATATCACTCTTCTATACCTCTAATAGATTATACCTCAAGCACCCCGGCGGAAGAAGTATCTCCTCCCACTTTCTATTATTCTCTCCAGCTTTTCCGGAGTATCCGCCTCGGCATAATAGCGGACTACTGCCTCGGTGCCGGAGAAGCGAATGAGAAACCAGCTTCCATCCTCCAAAAGAAGCTTCAGACCATCCAGACTAATCACCTGCTTTACCGTGAGACCGTCCAGACTTTTCGGTGGATGCTGTAATCGCCTCCCCAGAAGCTTGCTGAGATAAGGGGTGAGGCTCACTGTCACTTTGCGGTTATAAAACCGCGCCCCTAATTCCTCACAAAGCTCAGTTAGTGCCTGGGAGAGATTTTTGCTATGATACGCTGCCATTTCGGCTACCATCAAACACGCTAATATACCATCCTTCTCAGGAATATGCTCCTTAATGGAAAAACCGGCGCTCTCTTCTCCACCCATTATAACTTTATTCTGCAAGATAAGCTCCCCAATATATTTAAATCCTACTGGAGTCTCATAGACCTTTAGCTTATGTTTTTTAGCTACTAAATCGAACAGATGGCTGGTAGCCACTGTCCTGGCTACACCACCCCTCCAGCCCTTCCTTTTCACCAGATAATCGAGGAGCAGCGGGAGCAGGTGATTGGCAGGGATGTAATCCCCTCCCCTGTCGAGACAGCCGAATCTATCAGAATCGGCATCAGTGGCGATACCTATATGGTAGTCGCTATTCCGAAGCATCTGCTTAAGCTCTGAGAGATTCTCCTCTTTAGACTCCGGGCTGTAGCCTCCGAAGTAGGGGTCGCGGAAATTGTGGATGACTTTAAGCTGGCATCCTTCCTCTAGAAGAATGCGGTCAAGATAATCTCTGGCTGTACCGTAAAGAAGGTCGACCACCAGCTTCATCTGGGATTCCCTTATCAAAGAAAAATCGACCTTCTGCCGCAGCAAGGCAAGATAATCCTCCTGGGGATTCATCATATGAAAATATCCCTCTTCGAGGTAATAAGAATCCCTGAAGCCCGTTCTTTCCAGAGAGGAAAGCTCTTTTTCTACCTCGTTGGTAACTTGAGGGAGGGGCTCGGCACCCTCGGCGGTGAATATCTTCATCCCGTTATATTCAGGGGGGTTGTGGCTGGCAGTAAAATTAAGCCCGCCTGCCGTTCCCCGCTGTCGGATGGCGAAGCAGAGAGCAGGAGTGGGAACATCACGGGTGCAAAGGTAAGTCTTCATCTTGTTATAAGTGAAAACCTTAGCTGCCTCCAGGGCGAACTTCTCCGATAAGAAACGGGTATCATAGCCGATGACAAGCCCTTTGGCGGCGAGTTTTTTTCGCTTAAGATAGTTGCAGATAGCCTGCGAAACCATCCTTACATTATGGAAGGTGAACTCGTCACCGATTATAGCTCTCCATCCTGCTGTGCCAAACTTGATCATATTTCCTTTTTCTTCTACAATTATTATAATAAATATAACAAATGTTTAGCCTAAAAACAAGGGTAAAACAACAGAACCTCTAATATGTATTCCCCAGTTCATAACAATAATGCCAAAAAAATAGGTTTACTCCATTATTTAGTTGAAAAAACAGGTCAATTCTATTATAATTTAAACGGTCCTACCCAAATATAAACTTTATGGAGCAATGGAATGCTCTAATAGTTAGGAGGCGAACTTACCATGGAAAAGGAACACCGGAGAGCAAAGAGAATACAGCTTGGACTCCCGGCCTGGTTTGAAATAGAGCCCGTTTCAGAAGCGCCACGGATGGGTCAACATAAGATCATCAACCTCAGCCATAGAGGTATCCTCTTCGAATCAGATGTCCCCTACCCCATATCCAAAACCATGATGATTACCCTTCACTTACCCGCTTTTGACCCCCCTATCTCTTCCTTGCTCAAGGTGGTGCGTCAAGAGGAGATGGTGCCCGGCAAGAGATACAAAATTGCGGGAGAGTTCTTCTCCCTCGAGGAGCTCGACCAAAAAAGGTTAGAACAACTTGTCAGTCGCTACTCAGAGGAAGGCGAAATCCCCTTTTGGGACAGGGATACCGAGCAGGTCGTCAATTTGTATCGTAGTCTTTCTCCTGCGGAGCAGAAAAAGGTGCTCAACTTCATTCGCTCGTTGACGAAAAAGTGAGCCTTTCTCTCTAATTCGGCAGAGAAGGGGATTTTCGACCCTCGGGGATAGGGCTTTTATAAGTAAAGCCCTGGGTCTTCTCCTTCCACTCCTCTCTCATCTGCTTCAGAAGCTCTCTATCATAGATGAGGTCGATGGCAGTAGCGGCCAGAGTTTTTGCCGCCACCAGCATCCCCTTGTGTCCAATGGAGCTGCCGCAGGAGGCTACCGTTGCCCAGCTGTGCCCAGGAGTACCTTTAGGGGTAGTAGCTACACTCAAAGAGACCGTGGGGGTAATCCAGCTGACATCAGCCACATCCGAGGACCCTCCTCCTGCGAGTTTGGGCGGTTCGGTGATGGGCTCAATCTCCTCCGCTAATCCCACCTCCGGTTTTTCCACGCCCCTCTGAATCTCCTTTGCAAAGGCGATCTCCTCGGAGGAGAAGAGGGGTGGACCGACCAGCTCTAAGTTGCTGTGCATTATCTTCACCCCGGTGTTGTTGACCAGCGTGTTATACACCCCGGTGATGAGGTTTACCTGGTAGGTGGTATCTGTAGCCAAGGCAGCCCCTTTGGCTATGTTCAATACCCTTTGATAGAGTTCATCTACTTTTTCTCTATCGGCGTTGCGCACATAATACCACACCCGGGCATAGTCGGGAACCACATTAGGGGCTTCCCCCCCATCGGTGATCACATAGTGGATGCGGGAGGTGAGCTCCATATGCTCCCTCATCATATTGACTCCGTAATTCATCAGCTCCACGGCATCAAGGGCACTTCTCCCGTTCCAGGGGTCCCCTGCCCCGTGGGCGGTTTTCCCCCTGAATTCCACCCAGAAGCTGTTCATCGCCAGGCTGCTTCTATTGCTCACCTTGGTAGTGCTGCTGGGGTGCCAGGTCAGAGCAGCCGAGAGCCCATCGACAAGCCCGTATTTCACCATATAGACCTTGCCTATCAATGTCTCCTCGGCAGGGCAGCCAAAAAGCTTTATCGTTCCCGAGATATTCTGAGCAGCCAACGCTTCTTTCACCGCCAGAGCTGCTCCCACACACCCTACTCCCAGAAGATTGTGACCGCAGCCGTGCCCCGAGGCACCCTCTTCCAGCGGCTCCTTGGTGGTGGATACCTTCTGCGACAGCCCCGGAAGGGCATCGTATTCCGCCAGCAAGCCAATGACCGGCTCACCTTCGCCGTAGGTGGCCACAAAAGCGGTGGGCATGCCCGCTACTCCTCTTTCCACCCGAAAACCCGCTTGCTCCAGAGTATCAGCTAACAGCTTGGAGGATTTAAACTCCTGCAAGCCAAGCTCCGCATAGCCCCATATTTGGTCACTAAGGTCAATCAGCAGCGATTGATTGTCCTCAATCCATCTGATAGCCTCTTCCTTGAGTTTGGGTTTTTGATTGGAGGAGACGCCAATCAACAGACCTCCTCCCCAGAGGAGAGCTATAACGAACAGGACTACTAAGGTAAATCCTCTTTTTCTCACACCTTACCTCCCATGGTAATAACAGAGACCCATATATACCCCTTCTCAGGGGAGACGGGTAAAAGTTGCCGAGCCATAATAAATAGCGTTAAACAGTATCTTGAAAGTTCTATGTGGTTGTGCCCGATGCTGGGCTCTAAAGCCGATGAGAATCACCCTCCCTTCACCTACAGGAACATCCACCACTGCTGCTTGATTAGAGAGATATTCACCTCCCAGGAGCCACCCGCTCATCAGAGGATTTCTGTCAGGATAGGTTACCACCACCTTGGCTTCTTTCTGCTCAGGAGTGGGTATAAGCCTGAAGGTGGAGCTGCGCCAGAAGAAAACCGCTGATTTCTCCCTCATCCCATATCCGATGGGATGACTGGTATCCACCTCAACCGCTAATATAGAGCCGGGACAGAAAAAGTCGGTCCGTTCTACATCCTTAAGCGGATTCTCCACCGGTAACTGGAAATTCTCCAAAGGCAGTTCCGAAGAGGAATCGAGGGTAATCAGTGTTCCTCCCTCTGCCACAAACATCTTTAAATTGGCTAAACCCTCTATTCCAATACCACCACAATACTCCGCAGGCATAGTCCCTGGAGAGTGTCCCTCAAGAATGGCGCTAAGGCGGATGTCGGGCAGGAGGATAACATCGTAGTTATCGCTCAGCTTCCCCTTCCTGACCTCCGCATCGTGCAACCTCTGATAGGGGAACTCAAACTGCTCCAGTACCCAGCGGGTCCATCCTTCATCCATGCTGGCTGTCCATGAGTTATAAAGCGCCAACCTCAAGGGCTTCAGCCGGTAAGCACTCCCCTGGAGGCGGCGATTCAGAGGATGAATCTGGAGTGAGAGCTCCTCGGAAATGGGGGCTATCAGGCGGTGAACACCACCCTTTGCCGGTATAATTACAGCTCCGGGAGAGAACTTTTCCCCATCTACCGAGATGGGCTCCGCCGCCCAGTATACCTCATACCCCTCCTTCAAAAGGCGATTGACGGCGATGAATCCGTTATTGGTATTATGAGAAATGAGGTAGGCATAGGAAGCCTTACCTTTCACCATACCCTGGGGAGCAGAGGCCTGGCTAATCAACTCCAGCTCCCCCTGGAAGGGGTGGATAATGGGGATGGTGTTAACTCCCATCTGGTAGGGAAGAGTCCAGCCTGTCAAATCGTAGGGAGGAATAGGTGGTCCGCCAGGGTAAAGGTAACGGGGAGGGTATTGCTGGGGCTCCAGTAAGTCTTTGGCGTAAGCCCGGTAGGGCTGGGACATCAAAATGACATAGCTTCCTTTCGGGTAATCTATTCCATCAGCCTTGAAGGGGGCTTTTGCCACATGGACTTCCACTCCCCCAATAATCATGGTGTTGAGCATTTTGGCGGCAGTCGGAGTATCCCACTGGTCGGGAGGTATCACAAAGGCATAGGGGGACTCCTTCTGCCCCTTCTCTATAGCTCTTTTGCCCATCAAATAGATGTTGAAAAGGAACCGCTCTTTATACTTGGCTGCCACATCAAGCACTGCTTTGGAGGCAGTGAAGCAGTAATCGACCGCATCCCCAATCCTCCACCAGCCCCCTTTCCAGGGATTGGGGTAATTAGCCTGGGGGCTAATGTCACGATACTCCTCGGGAAAATCATCCTTGGTATAGAACCTGGGGGTGGCATAACGATAGAGGGCGGTTTCGGTGAGAATCCCGACGATATTGTGATAATAGGGAGTGGTGCGACCTCCACCGTTCCACCAGGTGGTGAAGTGAACTCCGGAGATCACCCCTGTCTGACCAGCTTCGTTGAAGGCATGAGCCATCCGGGAGCCCACCAGATTTATCCCGCTTATCACCAGAGGGTCAATATTAGGATTGGTCGGTCCAGCAAATGGGGGGATGAATATCCGTGCAGGGAAAGGAGCGGTCTGGTGATGATTATAAGCAATCTGCGGGAACCACTGGTGGTAGAGAGCCTCGGTAATAGCCCGGGTCTCTTTCTGGGTCAGCATGAAGAAGTCGCGGTTATTATCGTGCCCTACATATTTTTGATAGAGCCAGGGGAGCTGGCTGGTCTCGTAAGGGGTTCCCAGGTTGCGGTTATACCAGTTAACCACCAGGTTCAATCCGTCGGGGTTGGCGCAGGGAAGCAAGATGAGAATGACCTTATCAAGAATTTCCAGGGTCTGGGGAGAGTTATCTGATGCCAGGTGATAGGCTAACTTAAATGAGTGCTGGGAAGGGGCGATTTCGGTGGCATGGATGCCAGCGTCAATCCAGACAACTGCCTTCCCTTCGTTGGCTAACTGCCACGCTTCTTCCTCCTCCAGCCCCCTAACCGAAGTCAGACGACGAGCTATCTCCCGGTAATGCTCCCGCTGAGCAAGGTTCTCAGGGGAGGAGATGATTGCTATAATAAAGGGCTGGTCCTCAGTGGTAGTGCCGATGCGGCTCACCATCACCCGGTCGGAGGCTTCGTCTAGAATCTGGAAGTAACGGAGCATCATGGGATAGTCAGCCAGCTTGAAGTCCGCTCCCACCTGAAAGCCCAGCACCTCCTCAGGTGACGGAACCCTTCCCTCTTGCTGGGTAATCCCGGAAAGGGAGAAGACTGCCAGAAACAAAACCG
>JAOUOQ010000364.1 GCA_029880275.1 Candidatus Aminicenantota bacterium
CTTCGAAGTTAAAGAGTTCTATTTTCAATGTCCCCGGTGTTCGGGGAAAGAACTGGAAACCATTGCCGGCGATGAGCTTGACCTGGTTTCACTGGAGATAGAAGAGGATGAAAAAGATAAAGGTTGAAAAAAAGCTCCTCTCCACCAATCAGCAGATTGCCGAGGAGAACCGTCGGCTTTTCAAGGAGAAAGGGATAGCAGTATTCAATCTACTCAGCTCCCCCGGTTCGGGGAAGACCAGCCTCATCGAGCGGACAGTCTCCCATTTGCAGGGGAGTCTGCGGACAGCAGTTATCACCGGGGACTTGCAGACCGACCGCGATGCCCAGCGGATAGCCCGCCACCGGGTCTCGGTGAAGCAGATCACCACCGGCGGCGCCTGCCACCTCGATGCCAGCATGGTCAGGAAGGCTCTGCCCTTCTTCCACATTGACCAACTTGACCTCCTGCTCATAGAGAATGTAGGAAACCTTGTCTGCCCCGCCGCCTACGACCTGGGGGAGAATGCCAAGGTGACCATAATGAGTGTCCCCGAAGGGGACGATAAGCCGCTTAAATATCCGGTGATGTTCCGCATCTCCGAGGTTTTGATAATTAACAAAGTTGACCTGCTTTCCTACACCAATTTTGATATGGAACAAGCGGTAAAATTCGCCCGTCAGATAAACCCGGCTATAGAGGTCTTTGAGACCTCCTGCACTACCGGGACAGGACTGGAGGGTTGGTACCGCTGGCTTGAGGAGCGGGTGAGCCGACTATGGGGGGCGACTGAAAAGTGAGGTCAAGAGCCAGAATTCAGATAACAGGGATAGTGCAGGGAGTCGGCTTCCGCCCGTTTATCTATCAGTTAGCCACCAGGTCTCGGTTGTGCGGGTTTGTAGCTAACAACTCCTCAGGGGTTGAAATAGAGGTGGAGGGGGATGAGGAGAAAATAGGGGATTTCATCGGGGAGATAAAGTCAAATCCCCCGCCCTTAGCCCGCATCACTTCTATCACGGTGGACTTTATCCCTCTTAACTCCGACAGCTCCTTCGTGATAAAGGAGAGCGTCGTTCAGGAAGAACGCACCGCTCTCATCTCTCCCGATATCGCTATTTGCAGTGATTGCCTGCGAGAGCTTTTTGACCCTGCCGACAGGCGCTATGGCTACCCTTTCATCAATTGCACCAATTGCGGTCCTCGCTACACCATAATTAAGGATATACCTTACGATAGAAAATTTACTTCCATGGATTCCTTCAAGATGTGCCCCGCCTGTCAGAGGGAGTACGAAGACCCCAACAACCGTCGTTTTCACGCCCAGCCCAATGCCTGCTGGGAGTGCGGTCCCCGGGTTTTTCTGGTGGACAGCAAGGGGAGCGAGCTTATCGGTGTTGACCCCATCAAGGAGACCATCTCACTTCTTAAAAAGGGAGCCATCATAGCTATCAAGGGTCTGGGAGGATTTCATCTGGCTGTCGATGCTACCAACGATGAGGCGGTGCTTACTCTTCGTAGAAAAAAGCTTCGGGAGGAGAAACCCCTGGCAATTATGTCCGCCGACTGCCGCAAAGCAGAGGAGTTTGCCGTGATAGACCCGGAGGAGGGGTGGCTTCTGGAGTCCCCCCAGCATCCCATTGTCCTGGTCACGAAGAGGGAGGGGAACCGTATATCCCCACATGTGGCCCCGCAAAACCCCTGCTTCGGGCTGCTTATCCCCTACACCCCGCTGCATCACCTCATACTTCAGGGGGATTTTCTCGCCTTGGTGATGACCAGCGGAAATCTCAGCGAAGAGCCGATTTGCATAGACAATAAAGAGGCTCTGGAGAGGTTGGCCGGAATTGCCGATTACTTTCTCCTGCACAACCGCGACATCTATCTGCGGTCCGACGACTCAGTGGCCCGTTTAGTGGAGAAGAAGCCCCTTACGGTCAGGCGCTCTCGGGGGTATGTCCCCCAGCCCATACTCCTCCCCATGGAGCTAAAGCAGGTTCTCGCCTGCGGCGCCGAAGCTAAGAATACCATCTGCCTCACCAAGGGGAACCGGGCTTTCCTCAGCCAGCACATCGGGGAACTGGAGAATCTGGAGAGCCTCAGCTTCTTTGAGGAGTCAATCGCCCATCTCACCCGCATCCTGCAGATAGAGCCCGAGCTC
>JAOUOQ010000365.1 GCA_029880275.1 Candidatus Aminicenantota bacterium
ATGGTTATGGGGGGAAATCCTGGGTGCAGCTGTTTGAATACACTGGAAAAAAGGTCTGGTCGTACTTCAGAGCCTTCGGGGATACCAATCCCAACGGGGAGGTCTATGTCTCCGGCTGCCGCTCCCACTGAGAAAGAGGAAAAGCCTGAAAAGGGGACGAGACCTATTCAGCCTTCAACCTGAAGAAGATTTTCAATTTTGCGAGCGGCGTGATAAGCCCTTCGCAAACTCCTCCCCGCCAAAATGCTCCAGCGGGGTTCCAGGATATGCGTGCCCTGGTAGCCTATCGCCCGGAACTTGCTCATTACTCCTTCCCAGTCTATTATCCCGGAGAAAGGGAGAAGATGGCTGTCCTTGTCCCCTCTGGTGTCGTGGAGGTGAGTGGTAAGAATAGAAGAGGCAGTTTGTTCTATTCCCTCTGGCAGGCTGCCGGTGATATGTGCATGAGCTATATCAAGGCAGATGCCCACCCCCTTTAGTGATGAGTCCTTTATCAGTGCTGCCAGCCGATGGGGAAGGGAGAGCTGATTGACGATATTCTCCACCGCTATGCTAACCCCCAGGGGGCGACAGCTCTCCTCCAGCTCCTGCAGGCTTTTTATTCCCTGAGCGACCATCCTTTCGTCCCAGCCATCGTTGACATTGCCGAAGTGCACCACCAGATACCTCACCTCTATCTTTTCGCAGATGGAGAGGGCTCTGGTGATGAGGGCAACCGCCTCGCTGCGCTCTCCTTCGTTCACAGCGCAAATGGAGAGCCACCTCCCCCTCAGAGCATCGGAGATGTGGGAATAAAATGGAGCATGAACGGAGCTCACCCGCAGTTCAGCTCCTTTTATGGCGTGGGTTATCTCTTCTACTCTGGCAGGATTGGTGAAGTCGAAATGAGGGCGGTTGGCGTAAAGCTCGATGGTCTGAAACCCCTGGCGGGCAATTCTCTCTATCAACCCGGGGGTGAGGGAGCGATTGGCAAAGATGTGGGTGGATAAGCCTATCTTCATACCGGGCAGTCCTTCATCCTTTCCCATGTGGAGCCTCCCTCATTGTAAAGGGGGGAGGATGAAGTTGTCAACCCCTTTACCGGGTGGTTCTGAAGCAATGGCGGAAACGCTTGCCAATAACATTTTGCTTGATTAATAAAGGTAATGGTGGTATAAAATTATCAATATGGGGGCGAGGATGAAGTTGAAAAGGATTCCAAGGGTCTTATCTCAGGAGTGGAAGCGCTTCCGCAGGGTGCTGCGGATGTTCTTTGAGGACCGATGTGTCCTGTGGGCAACCGCCATGTCCTTTGGCACCCTCTTCGCCATTGTTCCCCTCATTGTTCTGGCTTTCCCTTTGGTCTCTAATTTTCAGGTCTTTGCCGATACCGAGGCCAACTTTCGGGCTTTCATCTTCAAGCATCTGGTTCCCTCTTCCGGGGATACCATAAATAGTTATATCACCCAGTTTGTGGAGAGGAGCACTTCGCTCAATGTCTGGGGATTGATTGTGCTGATGCTGATAGCAGTCTCCATGCTCATCTCCATCGAGCACGCCTTTAATAATGTTTTTAAAGTGAGAAAAGCCAGACCTTTTATTCATAAGTTCGCTATCTACTGGACCGGCATTACCGTCACTCCTTTTCTCATCGGACTCTCATTTTACCTGTCAAACATTATCCCCAATCTGCTGGGAGAGAACAGCTTCTTCGCTTATCTGCGATATATCTGGGCGCATATCTTCCCCTTGCTGCTGACCTGGCTGGCTTTCTTTATCCTCTACAAGATTTTTCCCAATAAGGAGATTAAGACAGTCCCTGCCCTGATAGGGAGCTTCGTAGCCGCCTGCTTCTGGGAGATTGCCAAAGCCGCCTTCAGCTTTTTTATCCCTCGGGCAGCTACCGTGCCTCAACTTTATGGTCCCCTCAGCACCTTCTTGCTGTTTATGGTCTGGATAGAGTGGTCGTGGATTAACCTCCTGTTTTGCGGAGAGCTAACCTACGATATAGAGCGGCAATGGCTGCGGAGCCTTAGACGAAAGAAAAGAGCACCTGCCCCGGAGAACTACCGTGAATTTTACGCCCTGCGGATTGTGCAGCATATGATGGACAACTTCAAACAGGGCAAGGGCCCTCTCAAGGTGTCTGAAGTC
>JAOUOQ010000366.1 GCA_029880275.1 Candidatus Aminicenantota bacterium
ACCTGGCGGGAATGTCTTCCTCAAAATATATTATAGCCATTAATAAAGACCCTGAAGCTCCCGTCTTCAAGGCGGCAGATTTTGGAATCGTGGGCGACCTGTTCGAGGTGGTGCCCTGCCTTACCGAAGCCCTCCGGAAGCTCAGCAAGGCATAGCAGTTAATCCCCATCTTTTCAGAGATAGGCAAAGGAAAAAGGGAGTCTTAATCCTTCACCACGATATTGCTATCCTTGAGGAGTGTGCCCATCACCTTCTGAAGAGTGAAGAGGGATATGTTGTAATCAACAATAGACCTTCTCTCATTGCTCATCGCCGTTGCTAAATCGGTCTGCAAACTCAGAACCTCAAAGTTGGTGGAGGTTCCCACGGCAAACTTCTTCTGCTCAGCCTCCAGCTGTTTCTCTGCCAGCTCTCTCGCCTTGCGGGTAGCTTCTACCCGTTTTATATTAGTGTCCACTGCCCTGACTGCCTGGCGCACCTCCAGGATGATGCTCAGCTCCAGATTTTTAAGTCGTGCCTCCTCCTGAGTCAGCTCTACTTTCGAGCGGGCATGGGCGCTTTCAGCCGCACGGTTCTGGATGGGAAGGGAGATATTGAAGCCGATGTTCCAATCGCGATAGTCAAGGCTAAAAACATCCTTCATCGCACCTCCAAAGCCCCCTTCAATAACATCAACAATCTTTCCTCCTTCAAGAGATCGCTTATCATAAATTAGATATAACCCATCCAATCCATTCGCAGCAAAAGAGGCTACCAAATCGATAGCCGGGCGCATCTGATTCTTAGTGTGCCTGATACTCAGTTCCTTGCTACTGATGGCGATTTTTTGCAGATCATATTCAGGGCGGTTCTCAAAGGCGGTTTCAATACACTTTTGTAATTCAAAACTCTGCAGCTCAAATGGGGGTTTGTCTGTGGGGATTATTTCCACCTCCCAGGAATCAAGGTCAATGCTGGGGTCGATGGCCATTTTCAACTGGTCCTGAGCATCCCTGATGGCGCTCTCTCCCACAATTATCCCCTCTTCCCTGCTGGCTACTGCTGCCTCTGCCTGAGTTACCTCAATGGGCGCCATAGTGCCCACCTCTACCTTGGTGCGGTTCATCTGCAGCTGGTCCTGTGCTAATTTTAGAGACTGTCGGTTGACCTCCAGGTTTTGAATCCTGAACACCAGCTCCCAGTAGATCCGCTGAACCTCCGCCAGAATAGTCATCAATTGCGCTCTGAACTGCTTATCAGACATCTCGCTGTTATTCTGGGCTATGGTTATGTTATATTTGGTGTTCTCTACGCCGAAATTTTTCCATAGAGGCTGGGTGAACTGAAGACTCAGCACCGGTCTATGGTAAGGGTTATAGTTGGAGAAGGGGCTATTGGAGGAGCGGCGAGCCTCCGTGTAGGACACCTGGAAGTTTGCTCCGGTAACCAGATTCTTGGTTATCCCTCCCCGAAGGGTGTAATTGTCACTAATATTTATATCCTGGGCTGAAAACACGTCCCAAGGCTCGCTCTGGCTCTTCGAATATGAGGTGCTGAGGGTAGACTGATAGTCGAAAAAGCCCATCGACTCCCCTACCCTCTCGTCGGAAATCCGGGTGTTGTAACGTTCTATCTGTATATTGAGGTTCCTCTCCATGGCCATCTCCAGAGCATCACGAAGCGAGAGGTACAGCTTCTTCACCTCTTGCTGAGAGCTGGCGGAGTAAGTATAACCATCATCCTTCCCCACTGCATAGCTCCCCTTTACGGGAAGAGCGGAAAAAGCGAAAGCTAAAACAAGGACCATAATAAGGAGACCCCTGCCCCAGGGACAATCTCCTTTCCCCTTTTTTTGAAAAAGTTCATTTAAGGTAAGCATCGGTTACCTCCTGTTATGGTTGAATGTTTCATCTTCTTTTATTTACGAAAAAGACCCTCTATTTGTTTCCATTATAAGCGATAGCAACCTTTTTATCATCAAACCTGGCTTGCAAAATTTAAGCTGATTTCCTCATTGTAAGACCCCGAAGTCTAAAAATCATCGGAAAGAGTTTACACATCTCCTCTCTCTATTTCAACCCTATTTATCGCTTGAAATGGATATAAAGGCGCTGCTTATTCGTATCTTAAAGCATCTATGGGACTTAAT
>JAOUOQ010000367.1 GCA_029880275.1 Candidatus Aminicenantota bacterium
AATAAGGTTAAGGCTACTGTTATCCAGCTCGCTGTTACCGGGATTGATGACAAATTTCCCATCTATCATTCCCACCCGAACTGCGGCTACGGGGTCGGTGAAAGGTATATCTGATATATAAAGAGCAGCGGAAGCTCCCGTTATGCTGAGGATGCTGGGGTCGTTCTCGAGGTCGGCGGAGAGAACAAAGCCGATAATCTGTGTCTCGTAATTGAAATCTTCGGGGAAGAGAGGTCTGATGGGTCGGTCGATCATCCTGCAGGTGAGAATCTCCTTCTCGCTGGGACGCCCTTCTCTTTTGAAAAAGCCGCCAGGGATCTTGCCGGCGGCGTAGGTGTGTTCCCGGTAGTCTACGGTAAGAGGGAAAAAGTCCGGGTTGGGAGCAGGCTCCTTCTCGGCACAGGCAGTAACCAGGACGATAGTATCGCCGTAGCGGACGATGGTTGCCCCATCAGCCTGTTTGGCCACTTCACCTGTTTCCAGAGAGAGGATTCGCCCACCGATTTCGGTTTCTACTTTATATTTCATCTAAGCCTCCAAACTATATCTCTTAATCCGGGGCGACTGCCTCCACCAAGTGGGCACTGTCTCTGGCTTTCTTAGCAGGGAGCACTTCGCCATGTTAATTATCCTATTGTTATATGACCTGAAAAAGGTTTCTCTCCTTTGTGAAGGATTTCACACTCAGGGAGGTTAAAGAAGAAGAGGGTTATCTTCTCAACCCAAGACTTTTTATAATACTCAGGTATCTTTCATGGTCTTTCTTCTTCAGATATTCAAGGAGCCTTCTCCTCATGCCCACCAGCTTGATCAGACCCCGCCGGGAATGGTGGTCCTTGGCATGACTTTTGAAATGCTCGGTGAGATAGTTTATCCTCTCACTGATAATAGCAATCTGCACCTCCGGCGAGCCAGTGTCGCTCTCATGGAGTTTGTATTTGCCGATTATATCAGTTTTCTGCTCCTTACTTAATACCACCTTATCATCTCCTGCAGCATCTATAAGCTTATTTTACGATTTAAAATTCTAACATAAATGTAATGCTTTGTAAAGAGATAATTCTCTCTTGGAGTTTATCCATCTCCGAGCACCACTTCGGGCTGGAATTCTTCTCCGCAAGTATCTCCTGTTTGAACAAATCGTCCTACAGCTAACAGCTTACCCTCTGAGTTCAGTGCTTTGCAATAGTCTCTCTCTGCGGGGATGGGTATCTCGCCCTGGCATTCTTCTCTGGAGAGTCGCATCCCATGCAGAAGCTTCTGCCTTCCCTGAGAGTCAACTATAAGAGCAGGTAATTCGGGGAAGAGAGCTTCTACCGGGATGATTTTCTGCTCCAGTTTTCCCTTCTGGTGTAATCTGAAGAGCTGGTCCATAGGCAGGGCATCTGCCAGGGAGAAAGAGCCAAACCTCACCCGACGCAGATAGGAGAGGTATCCACCGCAGCCAAGGGCTTGTCCGATGTCGTGGGCTAAGGAGCGAATATAGGTTCCCGCTGAGCAGCTCACCCTCAGCCACAGCTGGTCGGGGAGGAGCTTTAACAGCTTAATGTCGTATATTTCAATCTCTACCGCTTCTACCTGCACCGGAATACCCTGACGGGCATAGCGGTGCATCGGCTTACCTCGCAGCTTCTTGGCTGAAAACTTGGGCGGGAGCTGCCGTATACGACCTTTAAAGCCGGAAAGGAGATTGATGATTTCCCCTTTCTCCACCCTGGCTGCTGTTGGTTTTTCCAGAGGCTCCCCTTCCAGGTCGTAGGTGGTGGTGGCATGGGATAATCGGACAATCCCGATGTAGACCTTATCCCAGCCGCTCATAAACTTAGCCAGTCGGGTGGCTTTGCCCAGGCATAAGACCAATAACCCGGTAGCCAGAGGGTCGAGCGTTCCCAGATGCCCAACCTTCTTAACCTGGAGAAGTCGTCTTGTGTAAGCGACCACATCATGAGAGGTAAACCCCAGGGGCTTATCCACCAGCATAACTCCGCTCACTGCTGCTCACCTCTCTGTGGCTCAGTTAGCTTCTGCTTTTTCAGGCTCTGTTTCACTTGTCGGAGCACTATCTCTCTTACCGTCAGATAGTCCCCCTCTACCAGACAGCCAGAGGCATTATG
>JAOUOQ010000072.1 GCA_029880275.1 Candidatus Aminicenantota bacterium
TTGGTGGTCAACTGGAACCAGCGGAGCGCCTGCGAGTAATTCCTTTGCCGGTAGTAGGAGAGCCCCAGGTTAAAATGAGAGTCGGCAGACCTCTCACTGAGAGGCTCTCGTTTGATGACCTCCAGAAAATATTGATGCGACCGCTGGAACTCACGGTTGTTAAAGTATACATTTCCCCTTTGCCAGAGCTCAAGGATGGTGCGGGCTAAGCTGAACCGGTGGCTTTTCTCCAAGGATTCCAGCTTCTTTAAACTGTAAAGGGCGTAATCGTCCGACTGATTGGATTCTATTAGCTCTTCATACTTCTGGGCAGCTTGAAGTGCCTTGTTGAGCTCATCATAGCAATGGGCAACCAGATAGCCCGCTTCCCTTTGGTAGGGGCTGTTTTTAAGTCCCTCCAGCGTAAGAAAGGCTGCTAATGCGTGCTGGTAGTCTTTGTCCTCCAGGTAGCTTCTCCCCATCCTGTACCAGGCTCGGGGAATGAGCAGGCTGGTGGGATGGTCATTGATAAGCAGCCCCAGATGCTCTTTCTCCCGCGCTAAGTCATCCAGGCTGCGGCATATCTCAGCCAGGTGGAACTCGGCATAGTCAGCCAAAAGAGGATTGGTCTGTAAGGTTATGTTATAGTATTCTATAGCTTCTTCATAGTCTTTCTGGTCTTGATATAACCTGGCCAGCAAATAGGGATAGCTATTCTCTCTGAACAGTGATAAATCCTGCTGTTCTATATATTTAAGCTGCTGGATAGCCTGGTCGTGCTCCCCTTTGTTCATGCTCGCTATCAGCAGCTGATGGCGCTCGGCAAGACGCTCTAATTTCTGCTGACTGAGCCCGGAGGGAAATGACAGAGAGAGCACAATTACTCCTATAATGGAATAAAAAGCTCTTTTATGCAACAACTGAAGGAGAAAAGGTTTCATTTGTTCTCAGTATTGCTTATAATTCTAACTTCTTGATGAAAAAGCTTTTCCTCTAGATTATAACAGAATGGCGAGAGAATCTCCACCCAAAATGTGCTCCGATTTCCCTTTTTCGCTTGACAGGGCTCTACCTTATTCTTTATACTCATTTTTAAACAATTTGGATTTCTCAAATCTTCGGATTATGAAGAGAAATGAAAAATAGAGATTGCATTCGGGGGGTAAAATGTTAGGAGCGGGTTATATTAAGAGGGCTTGGACTATTCTCTGGGAGGAGGCTGGTCCCTTTATTTTAGGCGGATTGATTTTGATAGTTATCAATTCAATTGCCTCAAGCATTCTCACCGGGCCGATGATCGCGGGGTTTATGTATATGACCTTAAGAAAGCTGCGAGGGGAGCGGGTTACCTTGGGGGATGCTTTTAAGGGGTTTGAGAACTTCGTCAATACTTTTGTTGCTGGGTTGGTCTATCTGTTGATGGTAGCTGTAGGTACCCTTTTTCTGATTATTCCTGGCATTGTTGTTGGGGCTATGTTCATATATATGTTCCCCTTCATAGTGGATAAAAATATGGATTTCGCTCAGGCTTTTAAAGCCAGCCTGGACCTCACCTCTCGGAGGCTATTGGACCACTGCCTCTTCTTTGTAGTGCTAATCCTTATCCAGGTATTAGGGGTTCTGGCTTTCGGCATCGGCATCTTTGTCACTATTCCGTTGATGTATATTGCCTTCGGAGTGGCATATTATAATTTAGTCTACCCTTCTGTGGTGAAGGAGAAGCAAAATAAGGGAGAGGTTGACTGAGTGTGCTCCCACCTCAGGGAGCTGATGAGGTTACCCCCCCTTGGAAGAGGGCTTGCGGGCTCTCAAATCTGCAGGAGTTCCGTTCGTTTCTTTTCTGATAGTTCTTCGATTTTTTCAATATAGCTGTCGGTGAGTTCCTGAATCTTTTGATAAGCTCTATGCTCGTCGTCTTGGGAGATCTCTTTATCCTTCTCTAACTGTTTCACATTTTCGTTGCCAGACCTTCGGCAGTTTCTTATAGATGTCTTCCCCTCTTCAGAGATCTTGGCCACTACTCGAACCAGTTCTTGTCGGCGCTCTTCGGAAAGCGGTGGGATAGGTATCTTTATCGCTCTTCCATCGTTAAAGGGATTCAGACCGAGGTTGGATTTCAGGATTGCCTTTTCAATCTCCGGAATCAGGGAGGTATCCCAGGGGGCTACCACCAGCAGGTCGGGCTGGGGAGCCGACAGGGTGGCAACCTGATTTAAGGGAGTCTCCTGACCATAATAGCTTACCGTTATCGGATCGAGGATAGTTATAGAAGCTCTTCCGGTACGGATATAGCTCAAGTCCTGGGTGACCACTTTGAGGGTGCTCTTCATCTTCTCTTCTACCTCAGAATAAATATCTTCCAGCATGGGTCACTCCTTTATGATAGAGCCAATTGGCTCTCCAAGGATGGCTCGCTTAATATTCCCCTTTTTTAGTAGGTTGAAAATAATTATAGGGAGCTTATTGACCATGCAGAGGGAGATGGCGGTGGCATCCATCACCTGGAGCCCCTTTTCCAGTACTTGTAGATAAGAAATGTGGTCGTATTTCTTTGCCTGGGGGTCTTTCAGGGGGTCGGAGCTGTAAATCCCATCGACCTTGGTGGCCTTGAATATCACCTCGGCCTTCAATTCCAATGACCTGAGGGCAGCCGCGGTGTCGGTGCTGAAGTAGGGGCTGCCGGTTCCCGCGGAGAGAATGACCACTTGCCCCTCTTCCAGATAGCGGATTGCCTGGCGAGGGATGTAAAGCTCGGCTATCTGGTTCATCTCTATGGCGGAAAGGTGCCGGCTCTCAACTCCCTTCCTCTCCAGAGCGTCCTGCAGGGCCAGGCCGTTTATTACCGTAGCCAGCATTCCCATCTGGTCAGCTAATCCCCGCTCCATCCCTTCTGTTGTCGCCGCCAGTCCCCGGAAAATATTCCCGCCTCCCACCACTATGGCCAACTGCACGCCGAGCTGGTGGACCTCTTTAATCTCTTCAGCGATGGCGGAATTGACCTCGGGGTCAATGCCGGAGTTCCTTTTTCCCAGCAGAGCTTCTCCGCTGAGCTTGAGTAGTATCCGTGAAAAGCGGGGTTGGTTATTCATCTTCGGTTAAAGGGCTCTTACTATCATTCTCTCCCCAGGGCATAGCGGACGAACCTTTTGACAACTATATTTTCACCGAATTGAGCTATCTTAGAACAGATAAGCTCTTTGATGGTGATGTCCTCATCTTTGATGAACGGTTGTTCGTAGAGACAGACTTCCTGGTAGAACTTTTTGAGCTTCCCTTCCACTATCCTCTCCACCACCTGCTCGGGTTTGCCGCTTTGGTGCCACGCTGCTCGGTGGCGTTCTCGTTCCTCTTCCAGCACCTCGGGGGGGACATCCTCCGGTTTAACCCATCGGGGGCATAGAGCGGCAATCTGCATAGCGATATCTTTCACTAAGGAATTAAACTCCTCGTTACAGGCAACAAAGTCGGTTTCGCAATTGACTTCCACCAGTACACCGATTTTTCGATCGCTGTGAATATAAGAAGTGATAAGCCCTTCGGTGGTTGCCCTCTCCGACTTTTTCTCGGCGAAGGTTATACCACGCTTCTGGAGGATTTTTATTGCTTCCTCAAGGTTCCCTTTTGCTTCTTTCAGGGCGCTCTTGCAGTCCATTATACCCAGACATGTCTTCTCTCGAAGCTGTTTTACTAAGCTGGCTGGTATCCTGGTCATATTTTTTAGATAACCTCCTGTGCTAATTGGAGAAGAGAGGGCTTAAACCGCCCGATGCAGTCCTTTACCTACTGATGCCCCGTTTTCTCTTTGTCAGAGCTCTTTTCTGGGGATGGTTTTTCATTGGAGGGGGTTTCTGAGGAGGGCTTTTCGGCGGCGTCGGAGGCAGTTGGGGAAGCAGAGGCCGCCTCGGCTGTTTCGGGTTCGGGTGCTTCTATCTCCTCGGCTTTGCGGGATTCAAACAGCTGGTTCCCTTCAATAACGGCCTCGGCAATCTTGGAAATAATCAGATGTATGGATCTGATGGCATCATCATTGCCGGGGATTATATAATCTATCGGGTCAGGGTTGCAATTAGTATCCACCACGGCAACTACCTTTATGTTCAACTTGTTAGCTTCGTTCACGGCAATCCTCTCCTTGCGGATGTCTATCACAAAGAGGGCATCCGGCAGACCATTCATTTTCTTGATGCCGCACAATACATTGTCCAGCTTCCCCCTTTGCTTTTCCAGCCGGGCAATCTCCTTCTTGGTCAAACCCTCGTATCGCCCATTCGTGGACATCTCCTCCAGCTGTTTCAGCCTTTCTATGCTCTTTTTAATGGTTACATGATTGGTCAATAATCCCCCCAGCCATCTCTGGTTGACATAATACATATCACACCTTTCCGCCTCTTCTTTTACGATATCCTGAGCCTGGTTTTTGGTGCCCACAAAGAGGATTTTCCCTCCATTGGCGGCTAACTCGGTGAGAAACTGTATCGCCTCTTTAAACAACCTGACCGTTTGCTGGAGGTCTATAATGTAAATGCCATTCCTCTGACCGAAGATGTACTTCTTCATCTTGGGGTTCCATCGCTTGGTCTGATGACCGAAATGCACTCCAGCCTCTAATAGTTCCTTCATATTGATGTTGATCAACTGAAGCTCCCTCCCTTAATTAATAAACATAGGGATTCGCCAGGGTAATCCTTTACCTCTTGGAGAATTGGAACCGAGCGCGGGCACCTCGCTGACCGTATTTTTTCCGCTCCTTGATCCGGGCATCTCTGGTAAGCAGTCCCTCCTTCTTCAACCTATCTCTCAGCTCTTTCTTATATTCTATCAGAGCTCGAGATATGCCGTGCCGTATGGCGCCAGCCTGTCCAGACAATCCCCCTCCTCTGACATTTATATAGATATCAAACTTCTCCTCGACGTCGGTTACTATCAGCGGTTGTTTTATCAATGTCAGATGGGCTTCGTTGTGAAAATAGGAGAGTAAATCCCTGCTGTTGATCGTTATCTTCCCGCTGCCGGGACGGAGGTAAACCCGGGCAATAGAGGTCTTTCTCTTACCGGTGCCGTAATACTGAATAAAAACCAATTTCCTCCCTCAAAGCATCTTAATCGATAGTTAAAGGCTTGGGCTTTTGAGCCTGATGGGGATGTTCGCTCCCCGCATAGACCTTCATCTTTTTGAGGAGCGTTTTCCCCAGCTTGTTTTTGGGGAGCATCCCCCATACTGCCAGCCGAATCATTTTCTCGGGGGCTTTCACCATTAACTCCTGTGCTTTGGTCTCCTTTATCCCACCGGGGTAGCCCGAGTGACGGTAATAGACCTTCTGCTTCAGCTTTTTCCCGGTGAGCTTTACTTTGCTGGCATTTATTACAATGACAAAATTCCCCATATCTAAAAATGGGGTGTATGAGGGTTTATTTTTGCCAGTTAAGATGGTAGCTATGGTAGCTGAGAGCCTTCCCAGAACCTTATCCTGGGCATCGATGAGATACCAAGTTACCTCATGCTCCTTTTTCTTAGGAAAATAGGTCTTCATGAATTCCATCTAACCCTCATACCTTCAAAATTTACCTAATTTACTATAATTTTTGCCTTTTGTCAAGGGAAAACGATAAGATTTTCTTATGGGTAAACATATTAGGGCACATTTGTCTTCGGTGGTGCTAAGCCTATGGCTCTGTTGAAAAATACGCCTTCCTTTTAAGATATCCTTTCTTCCTTGCCAACACCATAAGAGTAATAGCAAGCACCGAGGTCATGGCGGCAAAAATTCCCAGGACGATAAAGATCATGCTTAGCCCAAACCTTTCCCCCAACCACCCGGCCAGACTTGAAGCGAAGGAGCCGACTCCCATGGACAGGAAGAAATATATCCCATAAGCCCGGCTGCGGACTCTGTTGCTGGTGTATTTTGCTACCAGCCCATTTCCGACCGGTTGACAACTGAAGTGGAAGAAAGCGAAAGCCATAGCAGCTATTATCAACCCCGTATTGGTAGTCAGACCTATAAGAAAGAGAAAGGGCGTAGCTATAGTCAACAGAATGAACCACAGCTTCTCCAGCCCAATCCGGGGAGACCAAACACCCCCCAGATACTGCCCCACCACCCCTACTAACAATGCGGCAGTAGCCACCAAGCCCCCTTTAACTATTTGCTCTGGGCCCCACAACTGGCCTCCTACCTTTTCTGCCAGATAAGTGGGGAGGAAGACCATAGAGCCCCGATAGATAAAACCTATCAGTATCTGAACCATATAAATAAGGGAGAGGAAGAGAGCCACATCCCTGAACCCTCTGCTCTTCGTTTTGTCGCTGTGGATTTCATGTTGGGGCTGCTGCCGAGAGAGAGTCTTCAGCCGAATAGACATTATCCCCAGAGCAATCCCTACCAGGGAGAAAATGAAATAGCCGGCACGCCATCCATAGTGGCTGGCTATAAATCCCCCTATTAAAGGAGACAAGGCTAATCCCAGATTCCCCCCTCCTCCGTGAATCCCAAGAGCTTTGCCCTGCTGTTTGACTGTAGATGAAATCAAGGACAACGCTGCTGGATGATAAAGGCTGGCAAAAACTCCCAGACACGCTAACGATATAGCTAAACCTACTGCACCCCTCGATTGGGAGATGAAAAAGGAAGAAGCCCCTGCACCTAATAAAGAGAGGGTGATTATCCGGTGACAGCCGATGCGGTCGGAAAGAAAGCCTGCTGGCAGGGCGCCTAACCCAAAGGCGAAATAAGAGATGGTCCCCAGATTGCCAATGTAAAAGAGCCCCACTCCTAACTCTTTTGCCATCAATATATTGGCAGTAATAAACAGAAGCATATAGATGTGTGTCAGCCCATGAGCAGAGCTGGTGAGGGCGACTATCCTTCGTTCACGTGCCTCCATAGGTGTTATCCTCTAACCCTCTGCAATTATTTCTTATTCTCAGAGTTGGCTATATTCTCTTCAGAGCCACCTCTCTCGGTCCAATCCGACCTTTTTAAGGACGCCCTCATTATAATAAGATTAAAGTGGTTGTCAACCACTTTTTCAACCCTCCCTTCAGGAGGAAATGACCTTGACAAATGAAAACCAAGCTGGTAAATTATCGGTGGTCATAAGAAGGGAGAATGTGGAGATGAAAATACATGAATATCAAGCCAAGGCGATTTTAGCCAGCTATAAGGTTCCTGTTCCTCGAGGGGAGGTAGCCTTCGACCCGGAGCAAGCCTATAAGATTGCCCAGAAGCTGGGAGTTGACACCATAGTCCTCAAGGCTCAGGTACACGCTGGCGGCAGGGGCAAGGGTGGGGGCATCCGCCTTGCTCATAGCCCCGAGGAAGCCCGCCAGATAGCCAAAGAAATGATTGGAATGACACTGGTCACCCATCAGACCGGTCCCCAGGGGAAGAAGGTCAGGCGGCTGCTGGTGGAGGAAGGGATGCAGATTGAGAAGGAGCTCTACCTGGGAATAGTGGTCGACCGTTCCACCTCACGGGCGGTGTTTATGGCCAGCGAAGCCGGGGGAGTGGACATCGAGCAGGTGGCTGCTGAAACCCCGGAGAAGATACTGAAGGAGCCGGTAGAGCCCTCGGTCGGTTTTCAGGGCTTTCAGGCGCGAAAGCTGGCTTACGGGCTGGGATGGGACAAAGAGCTGGTCTCTCAGGGAGTCAAGGTCATGATGAGGCTCTATCGTGCTTTCCAGGAAAAGGATTGCTCTCTGGCCGAGATTAATCCCTTGATAATCAACCACCAAAAAGAGCTGGTCGCCCTTGATGCCAAGCTGAATTTCGATGACAACGCCCTCTTCCGCCACCCCGATATAGTGGAGCTGAGGGACCTCGATGAGGAGGAGCCGCTGGAAGTGGAAGCCTCCAAATCAGACCTCAGCTATATCAAGCTGGATGGCAATATAGGCTGTATGGTGAACGGAGCTGGTCTGGCTATGGCAACCATGGACCTCATCAAGCAGGCTGGTGGAGAGCCGGCTAACTTCCTCGATGTAGGGGGAGCAGCCAGTGCAGAGAGGGTAGCCGATGCCTTCCGCATTTTAATGTCTGACGAGAGGGTGAAGGCGGTGCTCATTAATATATTCGGTGGGATAGTTCGCTGCGACCGAGTGGCTCAGGGAGTCATAGAGGCTATCAAGGAGGTCAAGGTGCAGGTTCCCATCGTAGTCAGACTGGAAGGGACCAATGCAGAAGAGGCAGCCGAACTCCTCCGACAATCAAAGCTCAACTTCGTGGTCGCCAAAGGCTTCAAGGAAGCAGCTGATATGGCGGTTCGCATGGCTAAGGCTTAATAGAGGTGAGATTCATTCATAGGGGAATATCAAAATGAGCATTTTAGTAGACACAAATACCCGTCTGGTGGTGCAGGGGATAACTGGCAAGGAGGGAAGCTTTCATACCCAGAAGTGCATGGAGTACGGAACCAAAGTGGTAGCGGGAGTTACGCCGGGGAAGGGTGGAATGAAGGTTGAAAATGTCCCCGTTTTCAATACCGTTGAAGAGGCGGTCCGCAAAGAGGGAGCAAATACTTCAATCATATTTGTCCCCCCGGCATTTTCTGC
>JAOUOQ010000368.1 GCA_029880275.1 Candidatus Aminicenantota bacterium
GGGCGAAGTCGGGCACTCCGACCTCGGTCCTCTTGGGGATGGTTATCACCTGAGCAGTAATGTTGAGTTCAGAAGCCAGGCTCTCTAAAAGCTGCTGGAGGGTAGGGTAGAAGGATTGTTCGGTGGTCTCGCTGGAAGCGTACTTATGCGCAAGCTCCTGAAGATAGGCTTTTATCTCATTTTCCACCTTAAAGAATACCGCCTCCTTTATGCTTTCAGATATGAAATGATATTATTTAAAAAGCGGGCGGATATTTATCCTCCCCACCCTAAGGAGGAACCCGATTATGCTCCTCACTGCAACGGGACGGGATGGCTACGATGATTCGCGAGGATCTCCCGTGGTATTATACCATTCATATCCGCCCACCTTCTTCAGGCATCGGCTCAAATTGTTAACCCCTATGAAAATCCCTTTACCCCGACGATAGCATGCATCAAATGGCTACTATCCTAAAATTATAATATACCATAGCTGCGAGAAAATCAAGAAAAAAATCAATGAAATCAAAATAATCGGGCACGAAAAGTAATTTGTCTACCCTTTGTCAGAGCCTGAGTTTCACTCTCTTCAATGCCGATAGGATAAGCAATGTACTGAGCAACGGCTTTGTGCTTGACCTAATGTCTCTTTCCCGATGTTTTTATTAAGGTGGCGACAGAGGAATCTTAATTACCCTTTGTATTATGGAGAATATCTTAATTTTCCTTCAGTCATCATCTGTTAACGGCGTTTGCCCTTTCCCTTTCTTTTGGTTCCTCTCCTCTTGCGTCTCCGCTTGATCTCTCGCTTGGTCATGCGTGATTTCTTCTTCTTAGCCATTGCTCAACCTTTCTCCGGAAAAAGCACTCCGGCTTTTCGTCCTCTGCCAGCTTTCAGCGAAAAATGATTTAATACTTTAGCACTTTTCCCTGCCAATTACAACAATAAATTATCGCTCTGAAGGAAATTCCGTGGTAGGGGGCTCGCAGTAGGATGCTAAAACCTTTTCCTCCCAGGGCACTTATTCAGACGGGAACAAAAGTTGTAAGGGAAAATCCCCTATGGTATTATTGAGAGCGATGTACAGCAATGTTTAATATGCCGGCTGATAATCGCTGAAAAGACGGTAATAACCAGATGAAAGTACAGGAGTACAAGGCGAAGACCATTCTCTGTCGCTCCCGCATCTCGGCAGAAACCTATTGTCTAAATCCCTATGTGGGGTGTCAGCACGGGTGTCGCTATTGCTATGCTACTTTTATGAAGAGATTTACCGGGCACCGGGAGAGGTGGGGGGAGTTTGTCGATGTCAAGATAAACTCCCCGGAGTTGCTGGCAAAGGAGGCTCGCCGCGCTCATAAGTGGGAGGTCATAGTCAGCTCGGTCACCGACCCCTACCAGCCGCTGGAACGGCGATATGAGCTGACCCGCAGGTGCCTGCACATCCTGCTGGAACATCAGCAGCCAGTCTCTATCCTGACTAAATCCTCATTGGTGCTGAGGGATATGGACCTGCTGGCTCGCTTCGACCAATGCGAGGTGGGGCTCACCATCACCACCGACAAAGAGGAGATAAGGAGGGTGTTTGAGCCTCACTCCTCTCCCATATCGGAGCGCATCAACGCGCTGGAAACCTTGCACGCACAGGGGCTGAGAACCTACGCCTTTATCGGTCCCATCCTGCCGCAGGACCCTCTGCGGCTGGCGGAAAGGCTGCGCAGGCTGGTCGATTTCGTTTATATAGACCGCATGAACTACTGCGGCAAGATCGCCGGTTTATATCGGAGGCATGGGCTGGAGTTCGGTCTTGAGCCGGGCTATTTCCACCATATCAGCCAGAGATTAAAGGAGATATTCAGCGCCGATGGGGTTGAGGTTCGGGTGGTGTTCTGACCATCAGAGAAAGGCTTATGCCCTGCGAGCCGCGATTCATCTCCACCCTGAAGAATGTGAGGTGTCATTGACCTTTTAGCGGAGACCCGCTGAGCTCTCCGCTGCCGCAAGAAATCTTCAGACTCTCCCTCTGAACAGAGAGCTATTTAGCAGGCTCCAGCACCGCCTTGATAACCTTTAGCTCCGAGACATCCTTGAGCGCTCTGTTTGCCTGGTCAAGGGGATATTTTTGCGAA